>NZ_JAVKEW010000184.1:0-38250 GCF_040226375.1 Coleofasciculus sp. G2-EDA-02
AACTTTACCCCAGAAATGGGTGAAAACCGGAGGGGCAACCATACCCCTCCACCCCGAAAGGGGTATGCTTCTTAAACCGCTACCGCGTGTTCCTCCCTGGTCTAAAGACACAGGGTTTCCCACAACGAAGGATTTTTATGAATGCAAGACTATTTACTCAAACTCTTATCAGTGCAGCCGTTGGAGGTGTGGTAGCCCTAGGGCTTACAGGTAGCCCCTTATTGGCACAGAACCGAGAAGTCACCCCTAGCACACCTGCAAACTCTACTCCTGAAGCTACAGCCAATCAACATCAACAGCACCAAGAAATGATGGATCAGATGCAGCAAACGATGAGTCAGATGCAGCAGATGATGGAGAAGTGCAAAGCCAAGATGAACCATGGCACGATGGACAGTGGTAATGCCCATACTGGGGCGATGTCCGGTCAACAGGGCAATGGTAGTACGCCTCATAGCCATAGCACGGGTAACTAAGGACACATCATTGAGTAGAGACGTTGTATGCAACGTCTCTACCAAAGTTCGGAAAGTCCTAAGGGATGTGTCTACTGCTATAGTTGGACAAAGTGAAGAAGTTTCAATTATTCTCCTTTGGTTGCGCGGGAGCAACAGCAGCTTTAACATTGACAGCCTGAACCCCTTTGATTTCTTTTGCCAAGGGTTCAATTCTCTCAAATTGTTCCTGAGTAGGGACAGTTCCCGATACAGTTACAGCACCGTCCTCCGCTTCAATCACTAAGGCACTAGCTGGAAGGTTAGCTTCGAGTTTACTGCGAACTTCGCTCTCTAGGTCATCATCACTTCTATCTTCAGCCGCACCGTCATTTAAGGCATTGTTGCGCTCCTCCCGGGCGCGAATGTCAGCATTAAGCTGGTTTTGGCGAACTTGACTTTGACCATCTTCCTGGCTTTCTTGAGCCTCATCAGCGTCTAGAACTTCTGGCGCGTCTGTAATTGTATTTGGAGCATCTGCACTGGTTTTAGCACCGTCGGCGCAAGCTACAGCACCAAAGAGCATAAAACTAGCCAAGAGAACAGGGGTGAATTTTTTCATGGTTTTGCCTAAGGTTGAAAACAGTAGATCAGGATTTTTTGCCTTAATTTTTGGTAACTCGCTAACATTAGAGTCGTCTCAATACTACTCGGCGCTTGAAAACTAGATGAGAATGAAACCCTGAAAATATTGGGGTTTATCGTTTCTAAGAAGGCTTATTCCTTGCAGTATTGAGAGTTTTCTGCTTTTATTAGAAGGTTTGAGGGCGACGGTCAACGATCACGACTTCAGGATCATCACTGATCCGGTTGGTGCGATGGGGTTCCTTAACCTGACCCGTCGCCGAATTAAAAATCCCCCAATCCTGTATTCCATGACGGCTCAAAATGGTTTCGGCTTGGTGGATTTGGGCTTGGGTGCCTTCTACCATTACCAGAAATGCACCTCGATTAAATCGGTCATGGAAAAAGGAATTATGTTCTCCGAGAAAGCCGAAAGCGCTATCAAAGCGATCGCGAATGGTAAGATTAGGCATCCAGTTGTGGCGCTGATAGTCACGAGCAATCACAGACACTTGATTCATGGGAAAATCTGCATCGTATAATTCCTGGATTGCCGTATCCATATCATGGCGACGAGAGAATGTACCAACTGCTCGATGAGGGTGATTTACAGCGTGGGAAGTATTAGCCATTGAATTACTCCGAGGAGAATGATTATCATTGAGTCCGTCAAAAATCGTCCATTCTTGGACACCGTGACGGTGCAAGATCGGTTCGGCGCGACGGATTTGGGCTTCTTTTTCTTCTAAGATCAGTAAGTATTCACCCTGGTTAAATCGGTTGTGGAAGGAGTGATGACGATCTTTGAGAAAGCCAAAGGATGTTTGATCGAAGCGATCGCGAACATTCAAACCCGGTATCCAGTTGTTGTGCTTGTTGTCACGGGTAATCAGAGAAACGTGGTTCATGGGAAAGCCAGCATTGCTCAATTCCCAGATTGCAGCTTCCAGGTTATGACGGTTGGAAAAAACACCAATGGCATGGTTATGGCGAGTGGTGTCAGAATTGGGAGTACAGACAAGGGATTGAGCCAGATCCGAGGAGTTGTGATCCGGTGCATCAAAAATCTCCCATTCTCGCACACCGTGACGATTTAAGATGGCTTCGGCGCGACGGATTTCGGCTTTTGTACCCTCTAAAACAATCAGGTATTCACCCCGGTTGAATTGCTCATCAAAGAAGTGATGACGATAGTTGAGAAAACCAAATGATGTTTTATCGAAGCGATCGCGGTTGCTGTTGCACCTGCCAGTAAAATTGGTCCGACGCCCGGAATGGCTAAGGTTCCCAAACCGACTAACAAGCCTGTCAAACCTCCTAATGCACCTCCTGTAACGGCGCCTGTTGTCGCACCCTCGTCGGCTTTGTTACCGACTTTCTTCTCATGTCCATTCGTTCCGGCTAGCTGATCAGTGCGATTAGAATCCTGTGTGATTACAGAAATTTTATCCATCGGGTAGTGAGAATTTCTCAGATCTCTCAATGCCGATTCCGCGTCTCGGCGGTTGGGTAAAGCCCCTATCGCTCGTTTATTGTGTCTTAAAGTCATTTATTTTTCTCCCAGCGGGAAAGGTTTTTGTTGAAACGCCCTTTTCAGGTCTACCTTTCCTATTTAATCTCTAATTTATATCACCTTCCTCAGTCGGGAGAAATAAGTTAGTTTCTATCTCAAAAGATAGATGTTTTTTGAGTATATAAAAGCCTTAATAATAGATTATTTACTTTAAGGATTATTCTTGTTGAACTAAGTTAAACTACTCAAACTATAGCATTGGTTTATCCATAAAGCAACTCAATTAGTTTGTCAGAGTCTTGTCGGGGTTGGGTTTAGCTCCCAGTGTCGGGGTATTTTTGTCACTAAAAGCAATGGGTTTATTTTAATAAAATTACAACCTAATAAGTGAAGTAATTAAGCTTATAGCAATCGCCATAGCGATCAGGATGCATCATTTTGTAGAGACGTTGCATGCAACGTCTCTACAACAGTTCGTTTGTCCTAACGGAATAAACCTAAAATCTGGCAAAATACTAGAACAATTCCAGATCACTCCTAATCATGTCCGCATCTAGCCCAATAAATCAGTCTGTCCCTAATTACACCCAACAGTTACAATACCTCATGGAGCAGGTGGATGTTTCAAGTTTTCGCCAATTGAGTCGTGTCAGTGGTGTGTCTGAACGACAACTGAAGCGTTTGCGACAAGGACAGGTATCGCAAATGCGGGTAGAGACGCTGCTAAAATTATCGGATATATTAGGAATATCGGTAGATCAGTTGCTCACCTTATTTTCAGCAGAATCAATCTCTCCAATTACGCCGCCGCGCGATCGCACCTCACCAACTCCTGATCTTCGGGCATCAGAAAGCTTAGACAACCTCCAGCAGGAATACCAACGACTCCAACAGCAATTAGCCGAACAACGCCAAACCCTACTCCAGGAGTTTCAGCAATCGAGTGTGCAGGTATTAGAATCATGGTTATTGCAGTGGCCCACAGCCGCTTATGCTATAACCCAGAATGACCAGTTACCTGCCATCCGATTATTACCCCTAATCAAGCCAGTTGAACAGCTTCTGCAACAATGGGGCATAGAAGCGATCGCCTCAGTTGGCGATGAATTAGCCTATGATCCTCAATGGCATCAATTAATGTCGGGAACCGTTCAACCGGGCGATTTGGTGCGAGTTCGTTATGTTGGTTATCGCCAAGGCGATAAATTATTGTATCGGGCTAAAGTGAGTCCATTGCCAAATCGAAGCTACAGATAGAGTAGATTGTTATACTGCCATTGGGAGATACTATTCAATCGAGACTCGATAACCACTCATGCAGCCCACCGACGCCAGTAAATTTACCGACAAAGCCTGGGAAGCGATCGTTAAATCCCAAGATGTTGCCCGCCGCTGTCGCAATCAACAGCTAGAAGTTGAACATGTGGCGATAGCACTCTTGGAACAAGAGGGGTTAGCCGCCCGGATTCTTTCACGGGTGACGGTGGATGTACCGAGGTTGAAGCAGCAGTTGGAGGCTTTCGCAAATCGCCAAGCTAAGGTGAATAATGTTGACCAACTCTATCTAGGGCGAGGGTTGGATATTATGCTAGATAATGCAGAGGCATCGAGAGTCGCCCTGCAAGATGATTATATTGCCGTAGAGCATTTACTCTTGGGATTAGCCGCCGATGAACGGATTGGACGCCGCTTATTCAAAGGCTTTGACCTAGATAGTCCCAAACTTGAAGCCGCGATAAAAGCAATTCGGGGTTCGCAAAAAGTCACCGATCAAAGTCCTGAATCCCGCTACGAAGCCTTACAGAAATTTGGGCGGGATTTGACAGAACAAGCCAAAGCCGGGAAACTTGATCCAGTAATTGGGCGGGATGAAGAGATTCGTCGGGTGGTACAAGTCTTATCCAGACGTTCCAAAAATAACCCGGTGCTAATTGGTGAACCCGGTGTCGGCAAAACCGCGATCGCAGAAGGATTGGCGCAACGGATCATTAATGGAGATGTCCCAGAATCCCTCAAGGAACGACAGTTGATTTCCCTGGATATGGGCAGTTTAATTGCTGGGGCAAAATATCGAGGGGAATTTGAAGATAGACTCCGCGCCGTTTTACGGGAAGTTACCCACTCGGATGGACATATTGTTCTATTTATTGATGAGTTGCATACCGTTGTCGGTACCGGATCAGGTCAAGGGACAATGGATGCCGGGAATTTACTTAAACCTATGCTAGCGCGAGGTGAATTGCGCTGTATTGGGGCGACAACCTTAGATGAGTACCGTAAGCATATTGAAAAAGACGCCGCCCTAGAACGACGGTTTCAACAGGTACTCGTGCGACAACCGACGGTGGAAAATACGATTTCGATTTTACGGGGACTTAAAGAACGCTACGAAGTTCACCATAATGTGACAATTACTGACTCCGCCTTAGTCGCAGCAGCGACGCTATCGAATCGTTATATTAGCGATCGCTTCTTACCCGATAAAGCTATTGATTTAGTCGATGAAGCCGCCGCTAAGCTGAAAATGGAGATTACCTCCAAACCTGTGGAACTTGAAGCCATCGATCGCAGACTGATGCAGCTAAAGATGGAAAAGCTATCTCTAGAAGCCGAAAGCCAGCGTCAGGGTGTCGCCTCGGTTAGCAGTGCTTATCAGTCTTCCCAGGAACGGTTAGCCCTGATTGAGCAAGAAATTGACCAGCTTGAAGCTAATCATGAACAGCTTAATGGACAATGGCAATCGGAAAAACAACTTTTAGAAGATATTAATACCCTCAAAAAAGAAGAAGATCAACTCCGGGTTAAAATTGAGCAAGCTGAACGTGCTTATGACCTGAATCAAGCTGCCCAGCTTAAGTATGGACAGCTAGAGGTACTCCAGCGCGATCGCGAGGCAAAAGAGACGATGATGCTGGAACTCCAGGCAAAGGGTTCCGCCTTGCTCCGAGAACAAGTTACCGAAGCCGATATTGCCGAAATTGTCGCCAAGTGGACAGGAATCCCCGTAAAACGCTTGCTGGAGTCGGAACGCCAGAAACTGTTGCAGTTAGAAGGACATCTGCATAAACGGGTGATTGGGCAAGGGGAAGCCGTGGAAGCCGTCGCGGCGGCGATTCGTCGCGCTAGGGCGGGGATGAAAGATCCTGGGCGCCCGATTGGATCATTCCTCTTCTTGGGACCCACAGGCGTTGGTAAAACAGAATTGGCGCGGGCTTTGGCACAGTTTCTCTTTGACAGTGAGGATGCTCTAGTCAGGATTGATATGTCTGAGTATATGGAGAAACACGCCGTTTCCCGGTTGATTGGCGCACCTCCAGGATATGTGGGGTATGAAGAAGGGGGACAACTCACCGAAGCCATTCGCCGCCGCCCTTACTCGGTGGTGTTGCTCGATGAAGTGGAAAAGGCACACCGGGATGTATTTAACATTTTGTTGCAAGTCCTTGACGACGGACGCATTACTGACTCCCAAGGGCGAACTGTGGATTTTCGCAATACGATTATTGTCATGACGAGTAATATTGGCAGTGATCATATTCTCAGTGTGGCGGGGGATGATACTCAGTATGAGGAGATGCAAAAACGGGTGACTGATGCATTGAGAAAGCAGTTTCGCCCCGAATTTGTTAATCGTGTTGATGATATTATTATTTTCCATACCCTGACTCGCAAGGAACTGCGGCAAATTGTCGAGATTCAACTGCAACGGATTGAACGGTTGTTAGCAGATCAGAAAATCTCCATTGAATTGTCCCCCACCGCTCAAGACTATGTGGTGAATGTCGGGTATGATCCGGTTTATGGGGCGCGTCCCCTGAAACGGGCAATCCAACGGGAACTAGAAAACCCGATTGCCACAAAGCTACTCGAAAATACTTTTGGCGCAGGCGATAAAATCCTTGTCGATTGTGCGGATAATGTCCTTACCTTTAATAAGCAGGGGGTGGTAAATTTGCCGGAACCGGAAGCGGTATATTGAACAGGTGGCGTCAAAAATCTTCATCAAATTTTCATTACAACCTCTCCAGAATTCAGCTAATATTCAGTTAGAATCATAATTCAGGAGAAGGGCATCTCTAGAGAAAAACAAAAGTTCGTAGTAAGCGCTTTAGCGCCATCAGCGCCTCAGCACTCACGACAAACACTTAAGCCGATTTTCTTCTCAGCTAGGCAAAAGTGACATTTGACTTTTGACCTTTAACTTTTGACTTGTTATGTCCCTTGACTTCACTGTCGCGATTCCCACGTATAATGGCGCAAGCCGAATATCAGACGTATTAGCACAACTGCGCCGCCAAAGGGGTACAGAATCGATTCGCTGGGAAGTCATCGTTGTTGATAATAACAGTACCGATAATACGGCGGAGATTATTAAAGATTATCAGGAAAACTGGTCTGCCGACTATCCCTTACGATACTGCTTTGAAGCCAGACAAGGGGCAGGATTTGCCCGACAGTTGGCGGTGAAGGAAGCGCAAGCGCCACTGATTGGGTTTTTAGATGATGATAATATTCCCGCCCTCAATTGGGTGGCTGCTGCAGTTAGCTTTGCTCAAGCTTATCCCCAGGCGGGAGCCTATGGAAGTCAAATTCACCCAGACTTTGAAGTGCCACCCCCAGAAAGCTTACAACCGATTCTACCCTTTCTCGCGATCGCAGAACGCGGTGATGAACCTTTTTGCTACAAACCCCGCAACAAGTTATTACCCCCTTCCGCCGGATTGGTGATTCGCAAACAAGCCTATCTCGACACGGTTCCCAGTCAACTAATTTTAACGGGCAGAATTCAGGGGAATATGCTCAGTGGAGAAGACTTAGAAATGTTATGCTATATGCAGCTCAACGGCTGGGAAATTTGGTATAACCCAGCCATGGAAATTGACCATAAAATTCCCCAGAAACGCTTAGAACGAGAGTATTTAATCCCCTTTATGCGCGGCATTGGACTTAGCCGTTTTGTCACCCGCATGTTGAGTGTCAAGTCTTGGCAACGCCCCTTCGCTTTTTTTGCCTATACCCTTAACGATTTGCGGAAACTCATTATTCACCGTCTTAAATATCAGGGGAGAATCCAATCCGATTTAGTCGCCGCTTGTCAATGGGAACTCTTTTTAAGTAGCTTAGAGAGTCCATTATACCTGTACCGCCATGGCTATTTCAATAGCCCCAATCAAATCATTACCCTGAACTCTATATCACGGGGGACGCCGGAATAATGTCTGTAGATTTCACCCTAGCCATTCCCACTTATAATGGTGCCAGTCGTTTACCAACGTTGCTGGATAAACTGCGACAGCAAACGGGTTTAGAGCAGATTTCCTGGGAAATTATTGTTGTTGATAATAATAGTAGCGATAATACCGCTCAAATTGTACAGGAGTATCAAGGGAATTGGTTAGTCGGTGTTCCCTTAATTTATATCCTGGAACCGGAACAGGGTGCCGCTTTTGCTAGATTACGGGCGGTGAAAGAGGCACAGGGGGAACTCATTGGATTTCTGGATGATGATAACTTACCCAATCCAGATTGGATAGCCCAAGCTTATTCATTTGCCCAGGAACATCCCCAAGCCGGTGCATTTAGTGGGCAAATTCACGGGGAGTTTGAAGTCGCACCGCCGGAAAACTTTCAACGTATTCAAGCTTTTTTAGCGATTCGAGAACATGGTTCTATTCCTCATCAATTTGAACCGCAAAACTTGAGATTACCGCCAGCGGCTTCATTAGTGGTGCGAAAAAAAGCCTGGAGTGAAAATGTTCCCTCGCGTCCCACTTTAACAGGTAAATTACCCGGAGTGATGATTCAGGGGGATGATTATGAACCCTTACTTTACATGTATAAAGCTGGCTGGGAAATTTGGTATCATCCTGAGTTGCATACCTATCATCAAATCCCACGTTGGCGATTAGAACGGGATTATTTACTGTCTATTTCACGGGGGTGTGGGTTAGCCACCTGCCAACTGCGAATGATTAATGCTAATCCTTGGCAAAAACCGGTGATTTTTATCCGAACAATACTTGGGAATTTGCGTCGCATGATTGGCTATATTATTAAGTATCGATGGCGGGTAAAACGGGATCTGATTACGGCTTGTGAGCTGGAGTTTTTTTGGGGGGGCTTTCTCAGTCCTTTCTATTTATTGAGAAAAAATATGTCTAATTAATTAAACTTAATTATGCCCTTAATTTCTGTAATTATTCCAGTTTACAATGCTGAAGCAACAATTCAAGAAACAACTCAATCGGTTTTAAATCAAACCTTGTCAGATTTGGAACTCATTGTTATCAATGATGGCTCTCAAGATTCAACCTTAGAGATTGTTTCTAGTATCCCTGATCCTCGGATTAAGGTATTCTCTTACCCCAATTCAGGTCCTCAGAAAAGCCGCAATCGGGGAATTGAAAAAGCAACAGGTGAATATTTGGCATTTCTAGACGCAGATGATCTGTGGACACCCGATAAGCTAGATGCCCAATTTCAGGCACTCCAGACGCATCCTGAAGCAGCCGTGGCTTATAGTTGGACAGATTGGATTGATGAAAAGGGTCAATTTTGGCGTCGAGGGACTTATATTAGTGCCAGTGGTGATGTGCAGGCAAAGTTATTGTTGATTGATTTTATCGGCAGTGGTTCTAATCCATTGATCCGCCGCCAAGCCCTGGAAAAAGTGGGTAATTTTGACGAATCCCTAGTGGGGGGTCAGGATTGGGATATGTGGCTACGATTAGCCGCCTGCTATCCGTTTGCTGTGGTGCCAAAACCGCAGGTTTTATATCGAAAATCCCTGAGTTCTAATTCCTGGTCAAATAACGTTGAACGGCAGGAAAAAGGGTTTGAAAATGTGATTTCTAAAGCCTTGGAGCAGGCTCCTGAATCGATAAAGTCTCTGAAAGGAGATATTATTTCTAATCGTTATAAGTGTTTGGTTGTCGATGCTTTAGAAAGACCCTCTAGTCGTCAACGGGGGTTAACAGCAGCTCGGTTTCTCTGGATAGCACTCCGTAATGATCCGTCTCTTATCCAAGCAAGAGTGCTGGTGAAAGTGGTGTTGAGAATGACTATCGTGACTCTCTTACCTCCCCAGCAAGCACAAGGGTTGCTCGCTAAGTTGGGCAAGTTTGCTGATGTTCATGCTTTATATGGATACCTGCGTTCAGAGCCATTCTGACTGTCCCTGAAATTGACACAAGGAGCTAAATAGAGATGCCGTTAGTATCGGTGATTATTCCGGTTTTTAATGGGGAAAAAACGATTAAAGACACAATTGAATCGGTATTGACGCAAACGGTTACAGATTTGGAACTGATTGTAATTAATGATGGGTCGAACGATAATACATTATCCGTAATTTCGCCCATTGATGACTCCCGTTTAAAATTGTTTTCTTATGCCAATGCTGGCTTAGCCGCAAGTCGAAATCGGGGGATTTCTCAAGCAGCTGGAAAGTATATCTCCTTTATTGATGCCGATGATCTGTGGACAGCCGATAAACTAGAAGCCCAAATCAAAGCCTTAGGAGCAAATCCGAAAGCGGGTGTGGCTTATAGCTGGACGGATTGGATTGATGAATCGGGTCAATTTTTACGCCCAGGAGGTCACATTATTGCTAATGGTTATGTTTACGATAAACTGCTTTTGCGAGATTTTATAGAAGGAGGTTCTAATGTTTTAGTTTTAGCCAAAGCATTTGCTGAAGTTGGGGGATTTGATCAGTCACTCAATGCGGTAGAAGATTGGGATATGTGGTTACGTCTGGCTGCTCGCTATGAATTTGTCTGTGTCCCTTCTCCCCAAATTTTATATCGCATTTCTCCTAACTCCATGTCTACAGATGTTTGGAAAATGGAGACAGCCAGCTTGCTGGTAATTGAAAAAGCCTTTGCTCAGTCACCTGAACCCTTGGATTATCTTAAAAGGCAGGTTTTGGCAGAACGTTATAAGTATTTTACCTTCAAATCGATTGAAGGTCGTTTAGAACGGCAGCGTGGATTAACAGCTATGCGCTTTTTCTGGCGAGCGATAACTAATGATCCGGTTTGGTTGCTTAGACCTAAGATAATGAGTATTATTCTGTTTAAAATTGCTTTAGCGACGATATTCCCCTCTCAACAAGCCTATGCTTTACTCAAAAGAGTGAAACGGTAATTGTTCATTGTCTCCCCTATCTCCCCTATCTCCCCTATCTCCCTCATCTCCCCTGCAAAATCTGATCATAAATTCCTTCTAACTTCGTGGTATTATGCTTTAAGTTAAATTTCAGCTCCACTTGTTTGCGCCCCGCGATCGCGAACTCTTTTCGCAGTTGTGCGTTGTCTGCTAAAATCAGCAGATATTCGGCAAGACCTTGCCAGTCTTTTTCTGACACCAGGAAACCCGTTTCACCATGAATAATGGCCTCCGGAATTCCAGCGTGAATGGAACTGACTACGGGTATCTCCATGGCTTGGGCTTCAAGGAGGGTTATCGGTAGCCCCTCACAATTTCCGTGAGTGTCGGTAACGCTGGGGATACAGAGAATCATGGATTGATTCAGCCAATCCTTAACCACATCCGAGGGTTGCACCCCTAAAAAACGATAGCGTTTCAGGGAATGGGCAGCTTGTTGTTCAAGAGTTGAGCGTAGTCCACCATCCCCAATAACAACCAGTTCTACATCGGGTCGTACTGATTGTACCTGAGCCATTGCCTGAATTAAGTATTGACACCCTTTTTTTTCTACCAGTCGCCCCACGAATAGCACCACAGGCTGGCGCGATGGGTTAGGCTGTGGTGCAAATTTATCCACATCAATGCCAATGTAGTGAACAATAATTTTATCAGGGGGACAGCCTTTTTCTATCAGTTTCGTGCGAATAAACTCAGACACGGCTATACAATAGTGGGCTTTTTTGAATAAATGCCGTCGCCGCCAGAAATACACAGAGGTTAAAGGATGTGGCCCAAACATGTCACTGAGATCATCGCCAGTGTTCTCACGAACGGTGATATCATACCCATGAAAGGTGACAATTAAGGGAATTTTCAGCCGTTGCCTCATAGGTAACGCCCAAACACCATCGGGTCCAAAATGAGCATGAATTAGCCTGGGAGAGAGTGCTCTGAGGCGACGAAACCAGTCAGGATACCCTAAGCCGGTGATCAGAAATAATAGCTTGCGTCTCAGGGTTAGTTTGGCAACCTCGCTGAGCACTAGGGTTCTCTCGACAGGTAGGGGATAGCTTCTGCCGCGACACCGGGACGTTCCCACGTAGAATCCTGTATATGATTCGTAGTTTTCCACTTGCGCGGGAATAAATGTTTCGGAGTAGGGCAGGAGAGTGTCTCGGTAGATAATAATGTTATTTTTCATACAATAGCGCCGAATTTTACATTTAACATATATTCAGTTAAAATTCAGGCATCTTTCTACTACTGGGTCTTGCTCCCTTGGGACTTTCATGTCCCGATAGTTGATAAGTTTCAGGTTATTTAATTAAGACCTGTGCTGTCATTTCTTTAGGGTAAAGTTACTTCAAATCAAGGGTAAAGCTCGCTTGCTGAGTTTTTTATCCTTGTAGTTTGCTAGATAAACTCTTGCATCACTTCTTCGTTAAACAGGCATAAAAGCAATGTATCAGGGAATGCTTCTTATACCAACCGTCGTCAAACAGTTGCCGCCGGTTTCAGCTGAATGGGTAAATCGCTTAAAAAACGCTTACAAGCACAAGATTGCCCCTATTCACCCATCTCCTATTATAATCTTAGGACATCAAAAGTCGGGAACAACCGCGATCGCAGCATTATTGGGTCAAATCTCTGGTCTACCTTTTACCATTGACCCCTTCCACCACATTGACCTCAACGCCCATCTGCGGCAGAAACTCTTTAAACAGGAACTGGCATTTGATGATTTGGTACAAGGGCACAAGTTCTATTTTTCTACTCCCATAATCAAAGATCCAAACTTTACATTTCTCTATGAGGATGTCAGTCGCTGCTTTCCCCAAGCGACCTTTGTTCAGGTGATGCGTGATCCCCGGGATACAATTCGCAGTGTCTTGAATCGACTGAAACTGCCAGGAAACCTGCCAGCACTCGAGGGGAGCTGGTGTACGCCGTTGCAAAAAATGGCAGCCAAGGGTTGGTCTCTCATGATAGCAGGGAATCTTCCCCAGGTCAAGGGAAGTAATTACATTGAACGACTAGCCCACCGCTGGAACTGGACGATTGATACTTATAATGCTCACCGGGATGAGATAATTCTGCTGTGCTATGAAGATTTTCTCCAGGATAAGGCGGACACCATTCGCGAATTAGCCCAGCAGGTAGGATTAAACCCAATTCACGATATTTCGGCTCAGGTCGATATTCAGTATCAACCCCGTGGCAATCATCAGGTGAGTTGGTTAGAATTTTTTGGCAAGGATAACTTGCGAACGATTGAAACGATTTGTGGAAATCGGATGCAGTCCTTTGGTTATCACCTATCCGAACCGCCCGTTAAATTTGATGCCACAAGCGATAAAGTTCCTGATTTTTCAGATTTTGCAGCCGCCTTTGTCTAGACCTGTCTTTATTTTATCAGCACCTCGCTCAGGGTCGAGTTATTTTTATGAAATCACTCGACGCCTGCCCGATGTGTGGTCTTTTGACAAAGAAAATGATCCGTTATGGTTTCAGTTTTTTCCTTACCAACGATTGTCCCTGCCTACCGATTATATTTCACCAGAGGAATGTACACCGGAAATAATTAAGACCTTTCGGCGGGAACTGCTGATAGAAAACCTACGCCATCGTCGCCCCTCTCGCTGGCGGGATGGCTTTAATTATGGCTTACTCAGGAAACCCGTGCGCTATTTGGAGAAAACTGTTGCCAATTGCTTTCATTTAGAGGCACTAAAGCAACTGTATCCTGATGCTTTATTGGTTCATCTGGTTCGTGATGGTAGAGCCTGTGTATCTTCGATGATAGAGGGGTGGAATTCAGGGGTTTTCTGGAAGCGCCCTTTACCCTTTCCCGAAGGTGCGACGATCTCCCATTGGTGTTATCCGATTCCACCGGGTTGGCAAAATGTGGTTCATCAGTCATTAGCCGAAATTTGCGCCTGGAGTTGGGTGGAGCATAATCGTTCTGTGCTGGAGTGGGAACGGGTAAATCCAGATTGTCAGAAGCGGTTGATGCGAATTTCCTATGAAGAGCTTTTAGCTGATCCCCGGGCTGTATTGGAGCAGTTTTGTCAGTTCACCGGATGGGAAATTTCCCAGGAGAGTCTTCAGTATATCCAGCAGGGGCGTCTGAGTTGGACAACGGTTTCCCAGCCGCAAGCGGATAAGTGGAAACAGAAGAATGGGCAAACAATTAACCAGGTGATGCCCATCATTGCGCCGATGATGCGGGAGTTGGGTTATGGGGTTTAGGGTGAGGGGGTGACCGTTTTTTGTGGAGAGCGGGACAGCGATCGCCATTGGTGTCAGCTTAAGCGCTAAAAGCAGGGGGAGCGCCCCCACCTCCCCCAAGTGCGGAGATCCGTATTCTCCAACGGGGGCTATCTGTTACCCCAAAATTCGGGCGATCGCACACAATCGTACTGAATACCCAAACCATTACAGAGTGTCACCTATGACTGTACTAGAACAGGGACAGATTACAATTCATACCGAGAATATCTTTCCCATTATCAAGAAATCCCTCTACACAGATCACGAAATCTTCTTACGGGAATTGGTGTCCAACGCCGTAGACGCCATCCAGAAGCTGAAGATGGTATCCTATTCGGGGGAAGTAGATGGAGATGTGGGGGAACCAGAAATTACCATTTCCCTCGATAAAGATAAAAAGACCCTCTCCGTCTGTGATAATGGTATCGGCATGACCGCTGAGGAGGTGAAAAAATACATAAATCAGGTGGCTTTCTCCAGCGCCGAAGAGTTTATCCAGAAATATCAGAAAGACGCTGATCAACAGATTATCGGTCACTTTGGTCTCGGCTTCTACTCCTGCTTCATGGTGGCGAAAAACGTCGAGATTGATACCCTCTCCTACCAAGCTGATGCGGAAGCGGTACATTGGTCCTGTGATGGTTCTCCTACCTTTGAACTGTCGGAATCGTCTCGCCAAGAACGGGGAACCACGATTACACTGACCCTTCAGGATGAAGAGACAGAATATCTAGAACCAGCACGAATTCGTCAACTGGTGAAGAAATACTGCGATTTCATGCCCGTACCGATTAAGCTAGATGGCGAAGAACTAAACCAGCACAAGGCACAGTGGAAAGAATCACCGCAAAACCTGAGCGATGATGACTATTTAGAATTTTATCGCTATCTCTATCCGTTTCAGGAAGACCCCCTGCTGTGGGTGCATCTGAAGACCGATTATCCCTTCTTGTTGAACGGGATTCTTTATTTTCCCAAACTCAAACCCGATGTGGATGTGACCAAGGGTCATATTAAACTATTCTGTAATCAGGTTTTTGTCAGTGACAACTGCGAAGAGGTTATTCCCAACTTCCTCATGCCACTGCGGGGGGTAATTGATAGTCCCGACATTCCCATAAATGTTTCCCGTTCCGCCCTCACCAGTGACCGAACCGTGCGCCGGATTGCCGATTTTATTGCCAAGAAAATCGCCGACCGACTCAATGAAATCTACAATGAGCAACGGGTAGAATATATCCGCTGCTGGCAAGATGTGGGTACCTTTGTTAAATTTGGTGCTTTGAATAACGACAAGTTCAAGAAACAAGTCGAAGATATTATTCTCTATCGCACCACCTATGCGGGAGACTCAGCCAGTAAACCCAAGACGCCAGAGGTAGAAGTGCAGTCTCAAGATAGCGATGTTTGGCAAGAAGTAAGTCCAGCCGCAGCGAATCAAGATGAGAAAGGACGAACCTATACGACGCTCAAAGATTATTTAGACCGCAACAAAGCCCAGCACGAAAACCACGTCTTCTACTGCACCGACGAAGCCGCCCAAGCCACATACGTGGAACTGCACAAGAATCAGGGATTAGAAGTCCTGTTTATGGACTCGTTTATTGACACTCACTTTATTAGTTTCCTGGAACAGGAATATTCGGATGTCAAGTTTTCTCGGGTAGACTCGGAGTTAGATAATACTCTGGTTGACCAAGACAAGGCGGCGGATATTGTTGACCCCAAAACTAATAAAACCCGCAGCGAACTGATTAAGGAGTTATTTGAGAAAGCGATAAACAAGCCCAAAGTTAACATCAAAACCCAGGCGCTCAAATCTGATGACCCCCAAGGGACACCCCCAGCCATGGTACTCCTACCGGAAGCCATGCGACGGTTACAGGATATGACCGCCCTGTTGCAACAGCAGGCGGCGCAGTTTCCGGAAGAACATATTTTAGTGGTAAATACCGCACATCCCTTGATTGAGAACTTAGTGGAGATTAGTCAGGGGAGTATTGTTCAAGGCGTGGGTCAATCCCCCAGTGGGGAATTAGCCAACCTGATTTGTCAGCATGTCTATGACTTAGCCTTGATGGCGCAAAAAGGCTTTGACGCTAAAGGGATGAAGTCATTTGTAGAACGTTCTAACCAAGTGCTCACCCGATTAACCAATCGGTAGGCTGAGGTTGGGTGATCCCTACTCCCAACCCGGTTGGGAGGAAATACTTGACCGACGCTCTAGTCAGCTTTAGCTGACTTTCGCTTTTAGCCTAGGGTTTAAACCCTAGGCGGTTCATCGGTTGATTGTTTCTATCTCCCCCATCTCCCCCATCTCCCTCACACCCCACACCCCACGCCCTTTTCCCTGACCGAGATATGATGGAGTACGGACTATACTTAAAGGAATACCATGTCACGCCAATGTCAACTGACGGGGAAAAAGGCAAATAACGCCTATGCCATCTCCCACTCTCACCGCCGCACCAAAAAATTACAGCAAGCTAATTTGCAATCAAAGCGGGTATGGTGGCAAGAAGGAAATCGCTGGGTGAAGTTGAAACTTTCGACAAAGGCGATTAAAACGCTGGAGAAGAAGGGATTACAGGCGATGGCAAAGGAAGCTGGGATTAATCTCCATCATTATTAAATTCCTGTAGAGTATTGTGTAGGGGCGGGTTTGACTATTATCATTTCTTGCCTCACCCAGATGCAACTAAACCCGCCCCGATCAAGTTGTGAATTTGTGAATTAATCTAGAGCAAGAGGAGGCGATTGAAATCGCTGCTACACAAACAAAGTCCGCCTGCGCGGACTAGGTTATAACGGGGGTAGCGTTCCCCGGATTTGGTATCACCCCATCTCCCTTAACCAAGGACGAAGGACGAAGGACGAAGGACAAATAACTAATAGGGTGATCACTTTTCTCGCGAAAGTGGGTAAGCTAGGCGTAGGGACTCACTGACAGATTGTCATAGACGGTCTGATTAATGCAGGGTGACGGTGAGAACTGCTTCTGATACCTCGAATAATTCTATCGCCAGAGGGAACTTGCCCCCAGAGCTTTTGTCTCATAATACAAGGCAGGCTCGTCCCCATCCGGACATATTAATTAAACGTCTTGCTATTGCTTATTCTCAAAATCACTTAGACAGAACGCCACTAAAAGCGTTGTTGTTCAGTTTAACTATCTATCGATACCTCAGCTTGAAAGGAAATCACCCATGTCAATCCGGAAGAAGCTAGCCAAGGTTATTCAGAATCTCTATCGGCAACTCCTAAAGATATCTAGAACTCTGAGCAAAGGGTTCATGACTTGGCTATTGCGAAATTTGATGGTTTTGCGCCGTCGCTCTGGCTTAGCTAAGGCTGGGTTTATCCTACCCACGGTAACCATGGTGATATTGGTGGTGATCCTACTCACTACCGCGATTGTATTTCGTTCCTTTGACCGAGCAAAAAATGCTCGCAACTACCGGGTGAGTCAAGAGGTGATGGCAGCCGCAACGCCCACCATTGATCGGGCAACGGCTAAGCTGGATGCTTTATTTAATGATCCGCGACTGCCTCGTGCCACTCCCTCTGACAGTGCGCTTTATAACTTGCTCAGTAGTGATAATAAATTTGACTTCGCTGATGAACAACGGTTGACAGTGGCTTACGATGTTGATGGTGATGGTAATATTTCAAACAAAACGCAAGATGAAGCGAAACCACTTGAAGAGCGCGATCGCGTGACAACCGCTTGGCGATTTCCCGTTGATACTAATGGCGACGGGAAGTTTGATAGTTTTACTATATATGGCATATTTTTCCGCTCTCCGGCGCGTGATCAAGATGGTTCTTTCCAGGTAGCCAGAAGTCCCTTAGACGCCAGAACCCCACCGATGGATGAAGGCACAGGTAGGGGAGTATGTGCAGGGGCGCTAGAAACGAGTGCTAAGTTGGTGAGTCAGGCGGGTTGGTATAAGTCTGGCTCTTCTCTGAAGAAGAGTTTCTTTGTCTATACGGCAACTGTGCCTATTGTTGAGAATCTGAATAATCTGGGTATTGAAAATTTTCCTGCCAATTCACCATACAGAAACACAAATAACTATCAACCCTTCCCCGCCGGATCAGCGCCAGGTTTCTCAGCACTAGAATACCAGCAAGACCGGGCAAGAATTCCTTTGAGTAATAACGCCGTGGTCTTCCAAAATGACTTGGCACTGGTTTCCGGAGACCCGCTGCGACTGAATGGCAGAATTATCACCAACGGTAACTTATTTACCACGACGACCCAAGGAGGCGAAGTTGAACTCTTCCAAGTGAGTGCCCCAGCCTCCTGTTTTTATGAGGAAGAAAACAGCAAAATTACGGTAGGCGGTCATGTGATTAATGCAGGACCCACCAGTGATAACTACTCTAACAGTAGAGACGTTAAAGTTGATCTGTTTGTTGATAACAATAATCCACAACGTAAAGATTTAACGAGAAGTAATCAGTCGGCAAGAAGCACTGAGATTCCCAGAACTGTCCTCTACAATGACAATGCCTACAGAGATCGTGTCGAGTACTTAGTGAGCACATGGATAGCGGACAACCAAGCTCCAGCCAATCAGGGATACAACGCCAATGATCCAAACGATGTCAAAACCCAAGTTAAAGAAGCGGCGGCAAATGAAAGAAAGGAGGTGCGAGAAAAGGCATTAACCGCCTACTTCAGCGACCGAACCAGGCGAGTTCCATTTGAAGAAGTAGCCAGGGGAGTCGATGAAACCTTAACCTTTACTGCAGCCGATAAGGCACAAGGTCAGGGAGACCAGTTGCGTCCGCCAGACAAATGGATGTTTCCCTATGGGGCGGATGGTAAGAGTATACCCGCCGGATATGCGCCCATTGAACTTAATATCAACGGCAATAAGGTTAGGCCCGCAGCGACAGTTCCCGATATTCTAGAAGAGGGCGATCGCGAAAATGAAGTGGGCGATCGCATCCTAGTCGGTCACAATCTGCCTGCCGTCTGGTACAAGGATGGAAACGCCGTTGCGGAAAACGAACGTCAGGACATCGCTGGTACGACATGGGATCTACCAAACGGAACCAACGAGACACGCACTCGTGCTACCCAGGTTACTCCCCTGAGCGATGTGGGGGATAATAGTCGAGATGGGTTCTGGGAAAAAGAAGCTGCCCGACAACCGGAAAATTTACTCGACCCAGTGGGCGGCTTGCGAATTGTCACCGGTGCTGGGGTGTATGAACGCAAAAACTCTTTCTTACCCCCGCCCACCTGGGATGACCCCACAACGGAAACGATTGAGGCGAAAATCAATGATGAGACCGTTGGCGCAATTAAGGTAAAAACCACTTATTATGATGACCCCTCGACTACAGTAGTAGAAAAGTTTCCCATTGTTTGGCCCGATACTATGCCCATGTCCCCTATGGCGGGTGAGATCGTCTATTCAAACGCCGACTCTGGGACATTAGCTCCTAATCCGGTCTGGAAAGAGACAGGCTGGAAAGATAATGATGGTCAGGGCTTGCCCACCGCGCCGCAAAACAGTCCATTCCCCGATCTGAGTGCTAATGATTTTAGACCCGTAGGGGGGGGTAATAATACCACAATCGACCCCAATACACGCAAGTATGCCAAGGGCGACCTGCGGATGAGGGCAACAGCAGTTTACCACTATGCTCAAGACAGATACCAACGCCCGTCGGAAGGAACTGACCGAGAGCAAAAACCCATTGCCTGCGTCAGTAGCTACTACGACCCGACTAACGCCACTACCGCCAGGAATCGCCAAGGCTTACCGGATGTAAGTGGGCAATTAGACTGGCCCTCGGATCAACCAGTTGTTCAGGGCAAGTCGAATAACGGTGTGAGTTATCCTCCCCCCAGCACAACTTCAGTAGGTATTGGGCAAATGAATACATTGCAGGGGCTGGTGCGGGGTCAGGGTGCAGAAGATTACGGAAATAGCATAGAAAAGCAACTTGCCTATCAAGCGAATCTCGTCTTTCCCAATGGACGCTTTGTCAACGAACCCCTGCGCCAAGCGTTGCTGGTCGCCCATGCTGACCGGACTCTCGCCCAGCAAGCAGCAATTGACTCGACAATCTGCTCCTTGCATATTTTAGGGGGAGCCACACCTAATGATAGTGTCATCCCCCACGGGGCAATTAGCGAAGTGGCATTCCTGGATAGTCGCCAGATTCAAGCCATTGATAAAGATAAGTCAGACACCTTAACAGTCGAATCTGTCGCTGACTTAACCGGAGAGTACGACCTCCCAATAGAAGAGCGCCAACCCCTAGAAGTACGGGTCACCAAGATAGACCTAGATAAACTACGTAATCAACGCATTAGTGGTTCATTCATCCCTGGAAGTGGGACAGCTGAATACCTCTTGCCCAACAGTGGCATTATCTATGCCTCGCGGGACGATGCTTTGGCAGACCTGAGCCAATTGCTTCCCGACTCACAAAACCCAGGCTATCGGCTTCCGGGTGAGGGCTTAAGCGAGGCAGATAAAACCCGCGCCGGACGCCAAAGTCCCGTGGACTACAAACTTGACCCCACCCGTCGTCCCAGTGGCATCCTGCTATTCAATGGCAAAAACCTTGCCCGCGGCAACGTTGAACGGTTCCGGGAGGAGGAAAAGGGACTGACTTTAGTCACCGACTTACCCGCCTATATTTGGGCTTGGTCAGATACGAACGCCAATGAAATTGTCGATCCTAGCGATGAGTCTCTGTTCAATCCTCACAGTCAGGAAGAATTCAGAACGGCGCTGAATACGGCAACGTGGGCAAACTTCTACACGCGCGGGAGAGCAGGAGATGCGAATGCACTCAATCCCAATTTCGCTTGTCGTCCTGGTGATGCTCGCCTACCGAGTTGTACAACCGGGGATACCTGGCGTCCGGCAACGGTGATTGCTGATTCGATGACCTTGCTGTCGAGGGATTTCCGATTTGGCTTCCGCGATGAAGGGGATTACGACCTCAGAAATAATAACGTTATCAATCAGAGCTTTATCACCAATCGGTTGAACAATGGCTTCTTTGCCAACAACTTTGTCACCAATGGATTTAGCAGTGAGGGGATAACGATTAATGGCACAACTCCCCGAGAAAGTGATTACTCTCAACGGGGTAACAATTACATTGGCAGCTCCTATTTCAATAACTTTGTCACTCCCGTTCAGCGACGATTCAATGACGCTGGGGAATATGTGATGGAACTCTGCCGCAAGTTACCGGTTTCTGCTTGTACGGCGGAGGACTGGGTTGTGGGATATGACAGTGATGGGAATGATAGGTTGGATAATGCGGCTGAGAAAAATGTGACGATTGACCGACTCGGAATTGTCAGTGGTATACGTAATACACCGGCCGACTGGACGGCTCTGAGTCCAACTCGTCGAGAGCGTCTGGGTGCTGGCACAACCGCCCTACCCGCTTTGATGGAATCAGACCGACGCTTCCCGCGCCGCATCGCCTTTGCCCGGACTGCCAACCATACCTTAATTCTGAACGATGCCGTTAACAATACTGTGCGACCCATTGGCGTCGGCTGTCCCCTAGATCATACAGGTAACGTCCCGGAGAACAATGGCTGTGTGTATGGGGGCACGGGCTCGGCGGCAAACGTAAATGTACCCAACCGCAGTACCCAGAATACCCTTTGGTTCCGCACCACACTAAGCACTACTGACCCCGGAGCCCAAGCGCAGATTGCCTATCAGGCTGACCGACCAATTTACTACGAAACCAATGCAACAAGGTATGCACGGGTGCTTGATGCAACGGGTGGTGTCAAAGAGAAGTATGTCAAGAATGGGACAGCCAACGACTTCAAGCTATTCGTGCCTAAAGCACTAGAAGATAAGGAGTATGGAGAGATTATTGCAGCGGAATTGGCTCGACTCAATTTAGATAACCAGCCAAACAATCCAATTACGAAATACCCATTCTGTTTGGAAGCAGGATGCTTAGATACAAATGTGATTAATAATCCAACTGATACAGCATTGGGTGCTGGTGAGGTTCTATCTCCCCAAGCTAGAATCAGAATTAACCTGGTACGACAAGCCCTGATGCCTTCCGCTCTCGTCCCGGCTACGGCTGGGGACGCAATTGTGATACCCACACGGAGTCTAGCCGCAACTGGGGGAACACTGGAAGCAAAACTTTCTGAAAATCCTGCTTCTAAAAACCCGCAAAAGTCAGTTAATGTCTATGACCTTCCTGTAAACACTTTTGATTACGGTGCGACGATTACGCTTAAGGGTACACCAGAATCGATATTTGTCCTAAGAAATACTACTGGTGGTCTTACATTTGGAGGTGGAAGTCCTGGAGATGGCGTTAAGCTCAACCTAGAAGGTGGCGTTGATCCCAACAACATATACTGGGTTGTAAATGGGGGAGAGCTGAGATTTCTCGACACTTCAGGAGCTCCCCATCGACTAGCAGGTAACTTTATCGGCGAGCGGGCTAATGCCATCACATTCAACAAGGTAGAAATCATCGGAGGTCGTTTCCTCGGCTTCAGCGGCATAACCCCCGGCGCAACGAATGTCAAAATCTACGGCATGACCGCCCAAGACCAACCCATAACCGTCCCCGTTTTACAACTGCAAATCCCTAGAGCAATTGGCGGCACTATCCAACCCAGTGGGAACTTTAACCCTGACGTAGAGCAAACGAACTGGCATCAAAAAGCGACTGACAGCACCTTTAACCTGATCAGTGCAGTCGGAAACACCCCAGCACGGGAGGGTGAACCCGATGGTGGTATTGGTAACTTCGCCCGCATCTTGGAAGCCTGGTCTTGGAGTGGACAAAAACGCATCCTATCTATTAGTGGTTCTCTAATGCAGTTTGACCGGAGTAGCTATGCCACAGGTCCTTACCAACCGTTCTTAGATACCGGATTTTTTAATCAGCCACAAACACCGGGTCAGCAACGAGGACTGTTTGATTACACTCAACGGTACAGCACTTCTACCTCCGGTGGTCAAATCCCCCACTCCGTACCCCAAGATCGGCGTTATGGTTATGATGTGGGCTTACTGAGTCAGCTCCCTGACCTATTCAGTAGCCAATTCACAACACCACCTACCGGAGAGCCGGATGAGTTCTACCGAGAAGTTTCCCGGGATGACCCCTGGTTACAAGCGCTATTGTGCGCCAAAGTACCAGGAAACCCAGAGCCTTACGCGGTCAGTGAGAATGTACGTCCCCGTTGTCCCTGGTAAAAAATCCCAAGGCTTGAACCAGCAGCAGATTAAACCATGAACAAGCCCAAGCAGATGCAACAAAATCAAAGGCAATTGAATCGCGGATATTCCCCGATGTCATTTGCCCTCGAACGACTGACTTCTCCAGAGCCAGTTCCCTTGAATCCTTCCGTCAATGTTCCTAGGGGTGCTTATCACCCGGATAACAATTGCCAGGGGGGGAAATCCCGCCAAGGAAGTCAGTCTGGTTTTACGATCATCGAATCGTTAGTAGCAATTATTGTGGTAACGATTCTGATGATTGGGTTGGCACCTGTAATCACGCTGTCAGTGGCTACGCGGGTTCAAGCCAAACGTGTGGAACTTGCCACTCAAGCGGCAAGATCCTATCTGGATGGGGTGAGAACCGGAGCGATTCCCTTTGGACCGACGGATACTGGCAGTACACAAGGAACTCATAAGGCGATTACAAGGGATGCCGCAAGTAGAGATGATGACAACTTGAATCAAGTTGCTCCTCCCACTAAAGCAGCTCCTAATTGCCCCGCTAATCGAGTCTACTGTACTTCACCCACATCAAACGACTCTGTATTTTACTGTGTAGATGGGGATGGAGGTGGTTGCAGGACCTCTCAAGACTTCATCATTCAGGCATTCGGCAAAATTACCACTTCTGGTATTTATGATCTTACTGGGAGTAATCGAGAGTTTGCCAATCAAGTCTATCCAAATTACAAGTTAGGGGTGCGTGTCTACCGGGCTGATTCGTTTATCTCTGAGTTTACCGAGGGATTTACCGCTGGTTCGACTCAATCAAGTTTTACCGGGGGAACGGGTATAAGCAAAGAACAAGCCCCCTTGGTGATCATGTCAACGGAGATTCCTGTAAAGGAAGACCAGCTTGGTCAGTATCGAGCAATATGTACCGCCAATGGTATCACGGGGGGTTGCTAGTACAACTCAGCAGAGAGAACAAATTCAAAACTCGGTTCCCTTGAGGGACGTGAAGGGTCAAAAAATGCCCGCGTTTTGAGTAACTTTTACGGAGCAGTATATCATGAGAGAGGCAATTCAATCAATCTTCAAATCTCAGCGCAAAGGCTCAGGGTCAACCCAAAAAGCCAAGGGGTTTACGCTGATTGAACTCCTCGTCGCGGTTATTTTAGCCGCTTTAGTGATCACGCCGCTGCTCGGCTTCATGATCAACATCCTCGCCACAGATAGAAAAGAGCAAGCTAAAGCGGCGACAGAACAGGAACTGCAAGCTGCCCTTGACTACATCGCTCGCGATTTAGAGCAAGCTGTTTACATTTATGATGGTAAGGGTCTTCGGGGAACAGGTACTGCAGGAATTGGGGATAGTCTTGTGAACATGGAAGGTGAGCCCGTCTTAGCATTTTGGAAGCGGAAAAATTTACCGAGGGCTGTTGATAGAAACTTTGAAACCACAGGTAGATCTTGTCCAACAAGTCTTAGCAAACAACAGAAGGAAAGACAATGTAATGATTACTTTGTCTACTCGCTAGTTGTCTATTCCCTAATTGAAGGTGCAAGTGTCGAACGGTGGTCAAACGCCGCCAGAATTGCTCGTTTTGAAATTAGTGACGGAATTAGAGACCCTACTTCTTCTGATCCTAATGCACGTATTAGTGCCAATCAAGCTGATCCAAAATTTCAGCTTTTTCAACTCAAACGAGGTCAGTCTATTGAAACGTCAATGAATGCGTGGGAGTCGGCGGGTGGTCCAATTACACAGGGTAACGCTCTAGGCTATACTAACGTATTAGTTGATTACATTGATCAAAGTAAAGTACCAGGAAACGCAGATCTTAGACCTGTTTCAGCCGATTATTGCCTATCGCCTCTGGGATTGGATAATGGGAAACTACAAGAGCGAGAACGAGATAAACCCGACCCAAAAACGCCACAACAGTTAAACACTCTCCCTGCCAATTCCATGACTAGCTTCTTCGCTTGCGTAGACACAGAAAGGACATTGGCTCACGTGTATTTGCGAGGCAATGCCCTCGCCCGAATTCAAAATAAGGCAGAATATGATAAAGATTCTCCCTACTTCCCCAACTCAACGATTACAGTGGAGGGGGTAGGATCTATCGAATAGCTATTCTATAAAGAGTATCCCTTACCCATCATTGGTTATTGCTAAAAACTGTACTTTCAAATGATCATTCAACAACCCTAATCTAGCTATCGCTTGAGATTAGGGATTGCCGGACAAACGGCAATTTAAACCGTTGAATACCGCACTGAGTCTCAACTTGGTACAGACCTCCGGATACTTCCCTAGTTCGGATTCGCTCTAAAACCTTTTGTCGGGTTGTTGTTAAGCCAAGACATCCTAGTTGAGATGGCGGGAAGGGACTAAACACTTTTACTCGAAGGTTTATCACCATGCTGCGAGTACCAGTTCTATCAAAATCAGGTAAGCCATTAATGCCAACCAAACCTAGTCGTGCTAGGCGTTGGCTAAAGGAGGGTAAAGCCAAAGTGGTACACAACGACTTAGATTGCTTTGGCATTCAGTTAACTTTTGAAACAGGAGAGAAAACGCAGCCTATAGCCATGGGTATAGATCCCGGTAAAAGTTACTCCGGGATCGGGGTTCAGTCGGGTTTATTCACCCTTTGGATGGGACATCTAGTCTTACCGTTCAAGACAGTTAAGGAGCGGATGGAATTACGGCGGGTAATGCGTCGAGCTAGACGCGGTAGACGGATTAACCGAAAGTTACCCTACTCTGAGCGGTGTCACCGCCAAAAGAGGTTCAATAACCGTAGACAAGGCAAATTACCCCCTTCTATTCGAGCCAACAAGCAGCTAGAGTTACGGGTAGTTAAGGAGTTGTTCAAGCTATTCCCTATTAGCGCCATTCACTATGAGTTAGTTATGGCTGATGTGGATAGGACTAGCGGAAGAAAATCAGCGCGGTTTGGCGTTGGATTCTCGCCAGTTATGGTGGGTCAACGGCAAATGCTGAAATGGTTATCTGAATTAGCTCCCGTTTTAACCCATCGGGGATGGCAACGAGATGGTAATGGAACTAGCCAACTGAGACAATGGCTGGGATTAGCTAAGGACAAGAAAAACAAGGCTAACCAGACACCTGCAACTCATGCTGTTGACGGCGTAACCTTGGCGGCGTTTGAATTCATCCAATGGCGGGAATGGCACTCTGATAATGCTAAACATGGCGGCTGGTGTGGCAATGTCCAAATCACACCTGCACCCTTTGCGATAATCCGTAGACCACCAATTAGCCGTAGGCAGTTACACCTGTGTGTTCCATCTAAAGGGGGTAAACGGCGCAAGTATGGCGGCACAGTTACCCGCCATGGCTTCAGCAAAGGTGACAAAGTTGTAGCCGAAAAAGCCGGAAAAGCTTACATTGGTTGGTGTTCTGGAGACACCGAAAAACAAGTTTCAGTTAGCGATATTAACTGGAAACGGCTTGGACAATTCACGGCTAAAAAAGTCCAGTTGTTGCAGCGAAGCACGGGGTTAATCGTCGTGCCTTCACCTGGACCGGTCAAACCTCACAGCGTCGAACGGCTCGGTTTGACCTCTATTCCTCTCCAACCTGCTTCGCTGAGGTTGGAGTCTCACGAGGTAAAGCGATGAATAAATCAACCTTATTAAAAAGTCGCTCAAAACAAGCCATGGGTCAAACTCAACCCCCTAGGCGGGAAGACTGGGATCATGTCAGGTTTACAGGCAATATTCCAGCTAACCGGATAAGTTGGGTTTCGTTCCTCAACCCAACCTACAAAGTTGACATGCACCCGGAAGACTCAACCCAAGGCGAAGCTGGATTCAGTCTGCTGGAACTGATTGTGGTTGTCCTGATGATCGCTATTCTATCCGCTATTGCCGCTCCGGGTTGGCTAGCTTTTGTCAATCGTCAACGGGTAGCGAAGGTGAATGATGGGGTATGGAGTGCTCTACAGGAGGCTCAACGGGAAGCTAAACGGACACAACTGAGTTATAGCGTTAGTTTTAGAAACCCGGCTGGAACACTTCCCCAAGTGGCTGTTTACCCGACAGAAGATCGAGCAGGTCAAGCGATTAATCTAGCCAACAATAGCAACGCTTGGAAACCTTTAAGTCAAGGGTTAGACATCAAACCCGAACAGGTTACTCTCTGCTCAAATATTGATAGCAGTAGAGCTAATAAAAAAACAAACAATTCTGATTGTAGTTTTACGACGGCAAGAACAATCACTTTTGATTACCAAGGTAACCTAGCGACTGTTGATGGTCAAGATCCAGATAGTGGTATTGATGTTACCGTAGCCGTACCCAAATCTAATGGTGACCCCATTGAGTCTACAGCTCGCTGCGTCGTCGTCAAAACAATCATTGGCTCAATGGCACTGGAACAAGGAGACAATTGTCCGCAGTGATTAATCAAAGTTGATATTACCTCCAAGATCCGTTAATTTGTGAAGTCCTATTAATTTTTAAGACGTAAGGATTTATTAAATAAACATTTCTAACATTCCCCTGTTCATCAAAAAACTCTTGTCGCAAAATATCAAAAAGGAGTTGCCAGAGGAGCATCCAATTTTTAGAGAGTTGTAGCCGATTATTGATGCGTTTAGGGAGTAAAATGCTCTCTTGACGGATAGTTTTGTAACCTGGAACTGCTTAAGTTGCAGATAGTAACCGGTTTGACTCATTGATTGTGGGTTTAGGGATTAGCTCATAAAAATGGGTGACTACATGCACAGCCTGACACTCCTGATACATGACACATTGATGGGCTCAGGGTAACTGAAATGTTGAATAACAATCAATTAATAAACGCCAAACCTAACGCCACGGCGGGATATACATTAATGGAGGTAACGATAGTCGTTTTCATGATTGGGATATTGGGTGCGATCGCGGCTCCGGGTTGGCTAAACTTTACGAATAGACAGCGTTTAAATACAGCGCAATACGAAGTTTACCAAGCGATGCAAGCGGCGAAAAGTAATGCTAAGCTACAGAAAGTGGATTGGCAAGCTAGCTTTCGGGAACAGGATCAGATTGTACAGTGGGCGGTTCATCCTGAAACGGTTACGCCAGCGACAGCCCATTGGCAGAGTCTTGACCCCAATATTCGCATAGATGGCGAGACTACTCTAAAATTTAGTGATGGCGTGTATAAGGTTGAATTTAACTTCAAAGGTCATGTGACACCTCCCTTCGGGCGGTTAACGTTGACCACGAAGCAGGGAGGGAAAGCCAAGCGTTGTGTATTTGTTTCTACCCTTTTGGGAACATTACGAATGGCGAAGGAGAATCCAACACCTCAAGATGGTAAATATTGTTATTAGTTCTTCGTCATTTTTAGATCCCCCTTCCGTCCCCCTACCCTCCTCATTTCCCCCCCTTTCAAATTTCCCCCCTTTCAAATTTCCCCCCCTTTCAAAGGGGGGCTAGGGGGGATAGAGAGGGGCTGGGGGTGAGGGGTTTAGCTTAAGTTGACAAGGGCGCACGTCGGTGCGCCCCTACGAGTTTGGTGTATGGATATTAATATTAATTCTCTGCTGCAACCCTATCAACGCTTTGGTGTTCACCTGGGCTTAGAACGCATCCAGCGACTCCTGGAGGCTTTGGGTAATCCCCATCAGCGTGTTCCCATCATTCATGTGGCGGGAAGCAATGGGAAAGGTTCCGTGTGCGCCTATCTTTCCTCGGTTCTCAGTGAAGCGGGTTATCGGGTTGGACGTTATACATCTCCTCATTTAATCGATTGGACAGAACGAATCTGTATCAATCAACACCCCATTTCTACTGCAGAACTGGTAAAATTGCTCGAACAAGTTCAAGCCGCGATTCCCCCAGATACGGAAGATTCCCCGACGCAGTTTGAAGTGATCACGGCGGCGGCTTGGTTATATTTTGCCCAGAAACAAGTGGATATTGCGGTGATTGAAGTGGGGTTAGGGGGGCGCTTGGATGCAACCAATGTTTGTGATCAGCCTTTGGCGACAATTATTACCTCGATTAGCCGCGAACATTGGCAGGTTTTGGGTTCCACGCTGAGTCAAATTGCTACCGAGAAAGCGGGTATCCTGAAATCGAATTGTCCGGCGATTATCGCCCCCCTTCCCCCAGAAGCCAAAGCCGTTGTTCAATCTCGCATCGAGCAGTTAAATTGTCCGGTAACCTGGGTAGAACCGGCAAAGGAATTCAATAGGCAAAATTTATTCAGGGCGGGTTTTGAACAAAGGTTATCATCAATCGCGACACCTAAGTCCCTAAACCCGCCCCTACATCAAAATTCAGATGCGCCATTATGGGCAAATTATCAGGGGATAATTTATCCATTGCCGTTGCTAGGGGAGATTCAGCTAACCAATTCTGCTGTGGCGATCGCGACTTGTCAATCCCTGATTCACCAAGGTTGGCATATCCCTGATTCTGCGATTGTTTCCGGGATAGCAAAGACCCAATGGTTAGGGCGTTTACAATGGACAAAATGGCATAATCATCCCCTACTGGTGGATGGCGCCCATAATCCGGCGGCGGCGACAGGTTTACGTGAGTATGTAGATAGGCTAAATACCCCTATAACCTGGGTAATGGGGATACTCTCAACCAAAGAGCATGAGGGGATATTCCGGGCATTACTGCGATCGCGCGATCGCGTTTACCTGGTTCCTGTGCCTGATCATAGCTCAGCCGAGCCAGAAGAACTAGCTGCGATCGCGCGATCGGTTTGTCCTACTCTTACCGATTGTCACACCTATCCTAACTTAGAGGCTGGACTGCAAGCAGCGACAGCGACCGCTTCTGATTCTACCATTGTCCTGTGCGGTTCTCTTTATCTGGTGGGTTATTTTCTTGGTTCGTAGTTGCGCTGTCGAAAGCCGGTATAATTTTAAGGTTATACCAAGTTGCATTCAAAGATATAACTTTCTTTCCCCCTGCTCCCAGACGCGCCATGGCGCGTCTCTACCTGCTTCCCCTGCTTCCCCTGCTTCCCCTGCTTCCCCTGCTTTTCCTGTAGTTCCTGCGTTGAAGTGATGAAGGGCTAAAGCCCTTACTACATACAAATTATCCCACATCTGGGCTGCATCAGCTACAGCTTGTTCTACCTCCTTTTCTCCTAACATCGCCGCCTGTAAATTCTCATAAATCGCGGCTTGCAACTTATTTAAATCCTTCATCGCCGGTACTAATACCTCCGCCTCTGTTAACTGACTAGCACTAATCGCCCGTGCTTGTTCCACCGGGGAAGCATTCGGATTACTTGACAATTGTGCTTGATACTGTTCCACCGCCTCAATGGTTGACGGTAAAACATTTGCCGCTTGAGCAAAGGCTAACTGATTCTGGGTATTCGTCACAAATAGAGCAAACTTTACCGCTTCCTCTGGGTTATTCGTATCCCGTGGAATCACTAAATTCATCACCGCCACATTCTTTTTCCCAGTTTTTCCGGTAATTTGAGGAGATGTCGCCGATACTTTAGCAATATCCGGCGCATTGGTTTCAATTGTCTTTAAAAATTCCGCCCCCGACGCCAGCAAAGCCGTTTCCCCCCCTTGATATAATTCAATTGCATTTCGATGTCCTTGGGTGAGAACTTCTCGCGGTAAGAGTCCTTTTTGATACAAATCTACCCAATACTTAAACGCAGCAATTCCTTCTGGCGTATTAAACGCTGCCTTTCCTTCTGCATCGACTAACTGCACACCCATCTGCACAAAAGATTCCAACACTTCACTGGAATCATTGGGGACAAAGGTAACAAAAAAGGCATATTTACCCGTCTTATCTTTCACTTGCTGAGCCACCTCTGCCAGTTCAGCATAAGTTGTTGGCGGTTGACTAATTCCGGCTTGTTTGAGTAAATCCTGATTGTAAATCGTCACCCTTGTAGTCAGATACCAAGGAATGCCAAAACTTTGATTATCAATTGTACTCGCTTGCCAGATTTTGGGTAAATATTGCTGCCGGATTTCATCAGGAATTTTTCCCTCTAAGTCTAACCAAGCATTACGAGTGGCAAGCTGGGAGGCAAAGCTGGGATTTAAGTTAACCACATCCGGTGCCGTTTTTGCCGATACAGCCGTTAAGATTTTACGCTCCATTTCTGCCCAAGGGACATCTACCCACCGTACTTTAACCTCTGGGTTATCGGCTTCAAAATCCGCGATCGCTTGGTTAAAATACTCTGTAAACTGAGGCTGAAGCTGCATCGTCCAGAACTCTAATTCTCCAGACGCGGAGGTTGTCGGGGCGGGGCTACAGCTTACCAGCCAACTCAACAGCCATCCTAACAGGGCAAATAGTCCAAATCGTTTCCAGGTTTTGCTTGCAATCATTGATAGTATACCAGTAATAGGCAAAAGGCAAAAGGCAAAAGAGCAACTTACTCATAATTTAATCCATCAGGTAATATAGCACCCGTTAACGTCGCACCGCGCAAGTTAACCTGAGCCATATTGGCATCAAGCAAAACAGTTTCTAGTAAAATTGCATCCGTTAAATTAGACCAACACAGTTTAGCTCGATATAAATTTGCCTTGCTGAGATTAGCGCCGCGTAGGGTTGTCCAACTGATACTCGCCCCTCTTAAGTTAGCCTCTATGAGTGTCGCTTGGGTCAAGTTTGTGCCATTAAGAATCGCCCGACTTAAATTTGCCTGATTTAGGTTTGCCCGGGTAAAGTTAGCACTATGTAAAAGGGCTTTGCTCAGATTTGCCTCTTTTAAGTTCGTCTCTAAAAGAATGGCATTCGTCAAATTCGCCTTTTCTAAATTGGCACCCATTAACGTAGCACCAGAAAGATTCGTGCGGCTGAGTGAAGCGTCTATCAATTTTGCCTGATTTAAGTTAGCATCCCGGAGTATCGCCTCACTCAGAATTGTTTCCGACAGATTGGCACGACTCAGATTAGCACCATTCAAAGTAGAGGATCGCAAACTAGCATTGATTAAATTGGCTTCACTAAAATTGGCTTGACTCAAGTTACTGGAAATGAGGTTAGCGGCGCTTAAATCCGTTCCCTGTAGCGTAGCTTGATTGAGATTCGCTTCTCGAAAGTTGACCAATTTGAGAAACGCCCCCGTGAGATTGCTTTGGCTTAAGTCTGCTCCTCGCAGGTTGGCTTGAGTCAGATCAACGCCAATCAGGGAGGCGCCCCTAAGATTAACTCCTCTGAAGTCCCGTTCCCCTGCTGCATATCGTTTCAGCAGTTCATCGGCATCCATAATTGTATTGTGATTGCCTAGGTAGATGTGCATCAAAGGCGATTAAAGCATCAAGTTTACCTTAAGGAATTCATGATTGGTGAGTCCGTGAGTGATAATGAAGAAATTGTCCTGTAGAGAAACACAGAAGCACAGGAGTAAGCGTGCAAAAATAAGACGAATGACAAATGACGAAGGAAAGTAAGCCAATGCCAGACAATGTGAGAAGTCAAGTCGTTACCCAAGGCGTTCAGCGATCGCCAAATCGTGCTATGCTGCGTGCTGTCGGTTTTAGCGATCGCGATTTTACCAAGCCGATTGTCGGGTTAGCCAATGGCTATAGTACAATCACGCCCTGTAATATGGGCATCAATGATTTAGCGCTGCGGGCAGAAGCCGGATTAAAACAAGCTGGGGCGATGCCGCAAATATTTGGCACAATTACCATTAGCGATGGGATCTCCATGGGAACCGAGGGGATGAAATATTCCCTGGTGTCACGGGAAGTGATTGCTGACTCCATTGAAACCGTCTGTAATGGTCAAAGTATGGATGGGGTGCTGGCAATTGGTGGCTGTGATAAGAATATGCCAGGGGCAATGATTGCGATCGCGCGTCTGAATATCCCCGCTATCTTTGTCTATGGGGGGACGATAAAACCCGGACATCTGGATGGACAAGATTTAACCGTTGTCAGCGCCTTTGAAGCGGTAGGACAACATAGTGCGGGTAAAATTAGTGAGGAACAACTGCTTGCAGTAGAACGTCATGCTTGCCCCGGTGCGGGTTCCTGTGGGGGGATGTTCACCGCCAACACCATGTCTTCGGCATTTGAAGCCATGGGGATGAGTTTACCCTATTCCTCGACGATGGCAGCCGAAGATGCCGAAAAAGCAGAGAGTGCAGAAAAATCTGCCTATATTCTGGTTGAAGCGATTCGTCAGCAGATTCTACCCAAACAGATTTTAACCCGCCAAGCTTTTGAAAATGCCATTTCGGTAATTATGGCAGTGGGCGGATCAACAAATGCGGTATTGCATTTATTGGCAATTGCGCGTGCGATCGGGGTAGAGTTATCCCTGGATGACTTTGAAACCATTCGCGCCAGAGTTCCGGTTCTGTGTGATCTTAAACCCAGTGGCAGATATGTCGCCACAAATTTACACCAAGCTGGGGGCATTCCGCAAGTGATGAAAATGCTCCTGGTTCATGATTTGTTACACGGTGATGCATTAACCATTACCGGGAAAACCCTAGGGGAAATATTAGCCGAGGTGCCCGACGAACCGCGAAGGGATCAAGATGTAATTCGTCCCTGGGATAATCCTATCTATAGCCAAGGACATTTAGCCATTTTAAAAGGAAATTTGGCAACCGAAGGCGCCGTGGCGAAGATTACCGGAGTGAAAACCCCCCAAATCACCGGTCCTGCGCGAGTCTTTGAATCTGAGGAAGATTGTCTGGATGCGATTTTGGCGGGTAAGATTCAGGCTGGTGATGTGATTGTGGTGCGTTATGAGGGACCAAAAGGGGGTCCAGGAATGCGGGAAATGCTAGCGCCAACATCGGCAATTATTGGTGCGGGGTTAGGGGATTCGGTAGGATTAATTACCGATGGTCGCTTTTCCGGTGGCACTTATGGTATGGTAGTCGGTCATGTTGCCCCAGAAGCCGCTGTTGGGGGTGCGATCGCGTTAGTCGAAGAAGGGGATTCGATTACGATTGATTCCCCAGCGCGATTGTTACAACTTAATATATCCGATCAGGAGCTGCAACGACGCCGCGCCAATTGGCAACCCCCCAAACCTCGGTATACAAAAGGAGTGCTGGCGAAGTATGCCAAATTAGTGGCGTCTAGTAGTGTGGGTGCGGTGACGGATTTGAATCTGTGATGAATCAGATAACAGATTGATGGGGGGTAGAGACGTACCATGCTACGTCTCTACATTTGCCCAGCCAGTCGGTTGATCAATTTTTCTTTTTCACAGATAATTGTTAAACTATGAAACAATTACTCTAGAGTAACTAACCCGTAATTTCCCAGAACCCTTTAAAGTAGCCCAAATTACGTGCCTCTTCCCACGTCACCTGTAGGTTCTTAAATCCTTTCTCGCCCGGATCATCAACTTGAATAACGTCTTGATCTAACGCATCCAGACGGATAAAATGATTTTCCATTCCGACTAAAATTTGCGCCCCTTTATCTAACAAAGGATTAATCTTCTTGAGCACGGCTTCGCGGTAGGTATCAACGGGGAGAAGTTCATCTGCTTTTTCTTTATTCAATTGCTCATATTTCCAAATCGTTTTGTAACGTTTCTTATCTTTGTCACTCAGTTGAGCAAAAGACTTTGTACCTGACTCGACTTCGTTATAGAGTTCCCGCCATGCTTCAGGATTTTGCTGCCGCAACTTTGCCTTGGTATAGTCTCTCTGTGCCTCACCAATTTGGTTCAATTCACTCGAATAAACCCCTGACTTTTCATATTTGCCACCAAATTGCTCAATCAAGTACATCATGGTTGAATGGTGTGTGGTTTTTGCCGCCGCCGTTTGGCGAGCCTTTGACACGGCATTGACAAATTCATCCTCTGATAGACTTTGCAAACCGGCGGGCATCCATCGGGCAATCCCAATCAGTGCCATGAAATCAGGCAGGCGTAAGGCATCAAAACCCGTTGCCTCTTCGTAGATTTTCCGTTTTTTATATTTACCTTCTAGTGCCTCAAATATATCTTTAAGCAATGGCAATTTTGACTGATCATAATCCGCTTTCGTTTTCCCAATCCCTTCTAAAACCATTGCCGGAACCGTCACGTTACAGGTTCTATCCCAACCTTTGTCACCTTTTTTGTCTCCCTTTGCCAGGATATTCGTATTCGCCATCTGCCCAAAATAGGGTGCGAGTGGTGCTAATCGCCGATAAAGATATGCCTGGGCATTCTTAAGTTTGCTTGCATCAACGTCGGCTATTGTATCCTCCAGTGCCGCAATCCGTTGACGAATTTCTGCAATCTTTTTCACGCGAGCTGTTCGCTCATCCCCGATTTCTTCCTTGTGTTCTTTTTCAACAAGCAGTGGATTCTGCTCCATCTGTTCCATTTCTTGCACAAGAGCCAAGAATTCCGGATGCTCTAACTCAGGCTTTTCTGGCAAACCCGGAACTGTTTGACGACTGGGTTTAGGCACAACGACATCTTCATTTTCATCTTCGTCTGGCTCTTTCGGTTTAGGATTCATGGTGAGCAAAATTGCTGGAAGCCCCTGAATATTGCTGGCTGCCGTCCAGACTAAATTGGCAGAAGATTCCTGGGTTTCAGAGGTGCTATTATATTGAACTTTCACATAATCTTTGCCATTTTTCCGAACACCGTCTACAATCAAAACGGTTGAACCTTTTTCTATAAGAGGTTTTCCTTTTTCTGGCGTTAAAGAAGGAGGCGGTTGGCGAATTATAGCTTGTGGATCGGTGACAGTAAACTCGCCAACGGGTACATTTAGCTGGAGTGAGTCTGATGTCTTATTGTTCGGATTGCTACTATTCAAACTTTTTGACGCCGCATCCGTTACCTTATCCCAAACATTTGCCGCTGTATCAGAAATTGTGTTCCAGATATCATCTAAAAACCGATTGATTTGTTTTGGACTACTAATTTGCTGCACAGCAGGTTTAAGTCTATGAACGTTGGCATGATTCAATGGATTTAAACCAAAATTAGCGTGAGGTGTTACCGACGACTGAAACCCATTCCCCAACTCGCTAACCCCTTCCTGTTTCTGAACTGACGGGGATGAACCGGGTGCATGAACTGGAATAGCCAGACCATTGTAACCCCATTGTGAGGTTCGCTTCAGTTGTGCAGAGACAGACTGGGTTGGCTTGGGTTGCTTTGACCCCTGGATTGGGGAACCAAAAGGGCGTGTCTGTAGCAAATTGGTTCTAGGTAACGCTGCTGATCGTGCCTGAATCCCGTTACCAAACCCACGATTTTTTAACGGATTAACCGCTGGAGTTAAACTGGAGTGATTGGAATTTTTTTTAGGAATCTGTCGTCGGCTACTCATGCTCACCTCTGTTCTTGATGAAGTTGGAAATACTTTCACTATAGCCTTTTCATCGGGGTTTGTTACCTCACCCCTGCTCCCCCTCAACCCATCACCGTAATTATGGGTATTCAACCGGACATGATATGAATCGGGGCGGGTTTAATGGCATTTGGGTGCAACGGAAAAGATAGTAGTAAAACCCGCCCCTACATCTTTGAATCACGCCGTTAGGGGCGCAATTGGGTAGAATATAGCTCTTGATTTAAGTAAAATTATGGAATTATGTTATATAATCTATTCAATAACTAATGATGAAACTATACGATTTTTTACTGTCAGGAAATTGCTATAAGGTACGTTTGTTACTAACTCAACTGGAGATTCCGTTTGAGCTGGTAGAGGTGAATATATTAAACGGAGAAAGTCGAACCCCTGAATTTATGCCAAAAAATCTCAATGGACGAGTTCCTGTTCTAGAAGTTGAACCGGGCAAATTTCTTGCCGAATCCAACGCAATCTTATTTTATCTGAGCGAAGGGACACCATTTCTACCCAAGGATACTTGGCAACGAGCAAAAGTAATTGATACTATGATTAATCTGTCGATAAAATAAATCAGGTCAGGGCATCTACGTCAAGTCATGACTCAAGTCGGTCAAGTTGCCATTAATGCCACCAAAGCATCCCCTAGATTAATACCGACATAAAGATCTCTACTCAGCCTTTCAAGTGTTGGTAGAGAAAAGATTGGTATTGGCGCTACCAACTCAGCAACGAGACGGCTAAGGGTTAGCCAAAAATAAATAAAGGTAGATGCAGATGAACCCTGATGAACTATTGAGCAGATACAACGCAGGCGAACGGGATTTTTTTCTCATCGACGTAAATGGAGTCAACCTGAGGGGCGCCACTCTGAGAGCGGTAGATTTGACTTATGCCAACCTGAGTCAAACTAAATTAGTCCAAGCAAACTTGAGTCGTGCTACCCTGCACAATGCCAATTTGCAGGGTGTTGACTTGCAAGGAGCCGATCTGCGAGGCGCTGATTTGAGTGGTGCTGATTTGATGGGAGCGAATTTAGTGGCGGCTGATTTGAGTTTTGCCACGTTGACGGGTGTGGATTTAAGTGGTGCTAATCTGAGTGTCGCCCGCTTGATGGGTGTTGATCTCAATGGTGCTAACCTCTGCCAGGTTAACCTATTGGGCGTGGATTTGCGAGGTTCTTTATTGATTGGCGCTAATCTCAGTCGCAGCAATCTGAGTCGCTGTTTTTTATTTGAGGCTGATTTAAGTGAGGCAAATCTGGAGCAAGTGAACTGGCAAAGCAGTCTGTACAATAGAGAAACTTGTTTTCCTCAAGGGTTTGATCCTGAACAAATCGGTGCTTATTTAATTGCACCTAATGTCTCTCTGGCGGGGCTGGATTTAAGCGGTGTTAATCTTACGTCATAAGCGATGGTGAAAGCCCTCGTGATTTATCCGAGGGATGAAACCGAGCAATGTGTTTAGTTTAGCAACTTTAGTTGCTTTTCTTTCTAATCTTAGGTATAATAATAATATGAGAAACAGATTTTGTAGGTGATAACTCTGTACAAATAAAAACCTTCTGAAAAATATTAAATGGTGTAATTGATCTTGCTAGGATGTCAAACGAGCCAAAATTCGTACAATGCCGATTTCTCAGTCGGAATAGCACTTTTGTAAAAAACTTAAAAAACTAAATACTTGATAAGTACCGTAGGGCATACGGAAACTTCCTAATTAATTTAGGTAAAAGCTTGGAGAGCTACC
>NZ_JAVKEW010000185.1:0-16993 GCF_040226375.1 Coleofasciculus sp. G2-EDA-02
CTTCATTTGTCACTAAACCCGCCCCTACTATTGTCCCTAAACCCGCCCCTACAATTGTCCCTAAACCCGCCCCTACAATTGTCCCTAAACCCGCCCCTACAATTGTCCCTAAACCCGCCCCTACAATTGTCCCTAAACCCGCCCCTACAAATGCGTGACTTATTTTGACCGCTAACGGTTGTTACATCAGGTCCGTCTCAACAGTTAGCATGTCCTTCCCACCTGGCTCATTCCCTTGGAGTCCTCTGCCTTTCCCCCTCGTTCCCAGGCTCTGCCTGGGAATGCCCATCTTGAGGCTCTGCCTCCCCTAATCGGACTTCTGATAAGCGCGAATCATTGCCTGAGTGCCCTGTTCCCCTCCCTTACCACCATCAAACTCTTGAACCATCTTAAACAAACGCTCAGCAAGTTCCACTCCTGGCAATTCCTGACCCGATGAATGTAACGTTTCGGCTACCAACCTTAAATCCTTAAGGATATGCTTAATCATAAAACCCGGTTGGAAATCCGACGCCGCAATTTTCGGTCCCAAATTCGACAGCGCCCAAGAACCAGCCGCCCCCGTACTGCAAACCTCTACAATTAAGTTCGGGTCAATATCCTGGTGCTGTGCCAACTGCATCGCTTCACACAACGCCACCCCATGAACCGCCGCCAAAACCTGGTTACAAAGTTTAACCGCTTGACCACTCCCCATCGGTCCACACAGGCGAATGGTTTTACCCAAAACCTCCAACAACGGTTTACTTTCCTCAAAATCCTCAGCCTCTCCGCCAACCATAATCGTCAGTGTGCCATTTTTTGCACCAATATCACCCCCAGAAATGGGTGCATCCAAAAAGCGCAAGTTATGCTGTTGCAGTTGAGTCCCTATCTGACGCGCCGCCTCAGGACCAATCGTGCTGGTATCAATCACCAGTGTACCTGGACGCGCTGATTCGGCAACCCCTCCCGTTCCCAGAAGAACCTCTTTGACATCAGGAACATCACTCACACAAGAAAAGACGATATCTGCCGATTCGACAGCCTCACGAATCGAAGACACCACCGTTACCCCAGCCTGAGCCGCCATCTCGACACCCGGACGGTTAGGCGTTCGATTCCACGCCTTCACCGAGTAACCCGATGGCGCCAAATTTGCCGCCATAGGTCCCCCCATAACGCCGAGTCCGATAAAGGCAACCTGTTGATTCATATCTATTGACTCCATTGTCTGTACTTCTGATAAGTTGCTCTTGGTGTCATGCCTTTGTCATACTAGAATCTCTTGAGAGAAAATTGGGGAGTCTCCGTCCCACGCCAATCCTGGAGTTGGTTTGCCAGAAAAGCTACAGGAAATAAGCAGTAATGGGTAAGCCGACGTAATCAAAAATAACTTATAAAAATAACCAGAATACTTTAGAAATACTATGGTAAATCCCAGCGAGATTCAAGATTCCACCCTTCAAGAGCGACAACTCGCTCATCAGCAGGTTGGGAAAATGGCGTTCGCCCTATCCATTGGCATCGCCCTAATTTATCTGGCATTTCTCAAACCGGGGATTTGGGGCTTTGATGGCAATGACATGCTGGATGTTTCCAAGTCATTAGTTACCGAATTTGATTTTAGCGTGCCGCCCGGTTCCGGAGCATTAGGTCGCGATGGGCAATATTACTCAATTCGATATCCATTATTACCGATTATTGCCACACCCTTTGTTGCCGTGGGACTAGTGTTAGGTCACTGGTTCAATATACCGACGAACTATTCAGCGGCGGTTTGTGCCTTAGTTGTATCTGTCTTATTAACGGCTTTAACCACATCGCTTGTGGCTTTGTTGGCATTGCGCTTGGAAAGCAGTCGCACGGGTGCGTACTTAGCCGCCTTGTGTTTTGCCTTGGGTACGACAGCGTTAGTCTATTCCAGAGAGTTCTTTGCCGAACCCCTCCTCTCATTCATCACCGCCTCCAGTCTATATCTTGCCCTAGGAAAAACCAGTCGTGAACATGCGGGTGCGAGTATTCTTTCCGGCTTAGCCTTGACTGCTAAACCTGCGGGTATTGTCATCGGACCGGTGTTGTCCGCCTATCTCCTGCTCAAGCGGTATCCCCTGCGGAATGCTCTAGGTCCCCTACTCGGTACAATTATGGGGTTCATGCTGTTCATGGCTTACAATTACCTGCGGTTTGGTAGTTTACTATCCAGTGGACAAAATGCCTCTAAATTTACCCTGGACGGAATGCTAGCACGATTCATCGGTTTGATCTTGAGTCCCGGCGCAGGAGGAGGGTTAATCTGGTACTGTCCGCCGACAATTCTGGCAATTATTGGATTCCGTAAAGCCCTCAAAACTAAACCCCTAGAAGCCTTAGCCATTGTGGGTATATTTGGTGGGTATTGGCTGCTCCATTCCTTTTGGGAATTTGGCGGCTGGAGTTGGGGACCTCGATTTTTAGTCCCCGCACTCCCAGGATTGATGGGGCTAGTCGCGCTGATTGGGAAAAAGTGGTGGAAGTGGTTAATTGGTTTGACGGTACTTGGATTTCTCGCCAACGCCCCTACTTTGGTATCGTATTTCCAACGCTACTATGCCGAAGCCTTAGATGGAGGATATATCAACCGTGCTAGAGCCTTGTGGGATTCGCCCAGCTATGCCCCCTTATTCAATGCTTGGGGCGCCGCCTATCGCCAGGTTAGCAGTGCTTTAAGTACAAATATTCGAGATGTCCTAGGGCAAGTTGGAGAACCACCGCCCGGTGACCAAATGACCAGCGCTCAATTGTTACATATTGTGGCAGTGTGGTGGTGGGTATTGCCTGCTGTGGGTATCCCGATTTGGGTGGGTGGACTTTTAGCCGCCCTGTTGATTGGAGCAGGCGTTTGGGTGTTGCGTTGGGGATGGCTGCAAGCTCACACAGGACCTAAACGTTAGGTAAGTCTAAATGATTCGAGCCTTCCAGACTTACTATGCTAAACTATCAGTTTTAATAGTCCAAAAGTGAGCAACAGATGAATTGTCATATCGCAGTTACTTAGAATAACTCAAACTACCAAAATAATGCCAAAACACTTGTACAGCAAGAAGGTGGGCATTCAGTCAAACCTGTTAACCTGATTAGCTTTTTTTTGGGATAAGCCACAAAACAATAATGATTAAAATATCGAGAGTTTATTTTATTAAACTGAGTTAAGAGAAAACTATAAGTGTAAAATAGTGTCGTCATCGTAAATTAATAGTTGCCATAAAGCTTAATTTAAGGATTAAATCAATGCTGTATATATTACCCTTAGTTGCCTTAATTTTATTTTTTGCTATTGAAAAGCTAAAAAATCATAATTGGCGTCATTCTATCTTATCAGGACTTGTATTGTGGGGAATTAGTTTGACGGCTATCACGGAATTACTGAGCCTATTTAAACAACTAAACAAAGGCTGTACTGCTTTTTTGTGGTTGTTCATAAATATTTCATTAATTTTAATTTACTTCAAATCCCCTCAATTAATTTCAATCTCTAAGGTTACCAAAAAAGAAAACAAAGTACGAGTCAGTAAGCCAAAAGGAGAAGATTATGTTTTGTCTGAATTTTTACTTGTTAGTGTAGTTTTTATCGTTGTCACAACGGGTTTAGTTGCTATAGTGGCAGCCCCTAATAACTGGGACTCTATGATCTATCACATGAGCCGTGTAGCTCACTGGATTCAAAACCAGAGTGTAGCCCATTATCCAACACATACAATCAAACAACTCTACCAAAATCCTTGGGCAGAGTTTGCTATTTTACATTTTCAAATCCTCAGTGACAGTGATCGCTTGGCTAATTTAATTCAATGGGGCAGTATGATCAGTAGCCTTGTCGGAGTATCACTGATTGCCAGTCAACTTGGCGCAACCTTACATGGTCAAATTCTATCGACTGTGGTTTGTGCAACGATTCCAATGGGCATCCTACAAGCATCAAGCACTCAAAATGATTATGTAGTTGCTCTATGGCTAGTCTGTTTAGCTTATTTTACGCTTCGGATCGTTAAAGACGGATCGACTCGCTCTAATATCTTCAATGTAGGAGGTAGTTTAGGACTGGCAATTTTAACGAAGGGTACTGCCTATGTTTATGCATTTCCATTTTGTATTTGGTTAGCGGTTTGGGGAATTAAACACTTGCGGTGGCAGATTTGGAAACCGATTATAAGTGTAATAGGAATAACTATTTCGATTGATTTAGGTCACTATATACGAAATTTAATAGTATTTGGTTCTCCCTTATCCGGTGGCAATGATAGTTATACAAATGCAGAATTTGGCTTGCAAATTTTTATATCAAACCTCGTTAGAAACTTGGCTTTGCATGCTGATATAATTCGTAATTTAGGTCTGCAGAATATCATTACACCGACTACAGGAATAACTGAAAAAATGATTCAGTTATTACATATAGCTATCGGCATAGATATTAGTGATCCTCGCACAACGAGTCCCCGGGGAGCTAAGTTTCATGTCCCAGGCTTATCACTGCATGAGGACACGGCTGGCAATCCTATTCATCTTTTGCTAATTATTTTAGCTTTTGTTTTTGTTATTTTTAATTTAAAAAACAAAAACCTTACCCATGTAAAACCTTATTCAGTAGCTGTTCTGTCTGGATTTCTTCTCTTTTGTTTCCTTTTTACATGGTCGCCTTGGCGGAGTCGGCTTCATTTACCTTTATTTGTCTTTTTTTCTCCCTTTATCGGTGTAGTTTTTTCAAAATATTTAAACCCTAAAATCACAACTGTTTTAGCAGTTCTTCTAGTATTGTTATCCCATTCTTGGATTTTTAGAAATGCCACTCGACCACTTATTGGCAACAATAATATTTTCAGCACACCGAGAATCGAACAATATTTTGTCAATAAAAAATATCTAAAACCTCCTTATGCAAGGGCTGTTGATCTTATCAAGTCCCAAAATTGTTCGATGGTTGGACTTATGGGAGATAAGATCGAATTTGAATATCCTTTTTTTGCGATTAACGACAAATATCCAATTCAAAATAGAATGAGTTTCAATCATGTCAATGTTACAAATAAATCAGCCAAAACAAGTTACCCATTATCCTCTAAAAACACAGAAATATGTGCAATAATTGCTGTAGTTTCTACAAAAAGCAATTCAATAGAGAGAAATTTGGCTATCGATGGTCACTTTTATAGCCAATATTGGTCGGAGGAGTCGGTGTATGTATTTACAAAACAATAGATAATGTATGAACACTCAAGAGGAATGAGCCTACCATGAAAAAACTCATTATCCAAATTCCTTGTTACAACGAAGAAGCCACTCTAGGACTAACACTGTCCGAACTCCCCCGTCAAGTTCCTGGAGTCGATACAGTCGAGTGGCTGATTATCAATGATGGTAGTCTTGACCGGACGGTTGAAGTTGCTAAAGCCTGTGGCGTGGATCACATTGTTAACTTTGATCACAATCAGGGTTTAGCTAAGGGGTTTATGGCGGGGATAGAAGCCTGTTTAAAGGCGGGAGCTGATATTATCGTGAATACAGATGCCGATAATCAGTATTGTGCGGCAGATATCCCTAAGCTAATTGAACCTATCTTACAAGGTCAGGCAGAAATTGTCATCGGTGCCCGACCCATCCAGCAAATTAAGCATTTTTCCCCCGCCAAAAAGTTTTTGCAAAAAGTAGGAAGCTGGGTAGTACGAATCGCGAGTAAAACGAATATCCCAGATGCTCCGAGTGGCTTCCGCGCCATCAGTCGGAATGCAGCGATGCAACTGAATGTCTTTAGCCAATATACTTATACTTTAGAAATGATTATTCAGGCGGGACAGAAAAACATAGCCATTGCTTCGGTGCCAATCCGAACCAACGATTACCTGCGCCCTTCCCGTTTAGTCAAGAGTATTCCGGCTTATATTCAGCGCTCTATTCTCACTATTATTCGCATCTTCATGACCTATCAACCGCTCCAATTCTTCACAGTCCTGGGGACAGTGCCTTTCGGCTTGGGGTTGATTCTATGCGTGCGTTGGTTGTGGGTATTCGATCCCGATAGAAGTCGTGCGCCCAGCTTAATTGTGGCAGCCATTTTCATTCTGATTGGCTTTCAACTGTTGATGTTTGGATTAATTGCTGACTTGATGGCGGTAAATCGCAAGCTTTTAGAAGATATCCAATTGCGGCGGCGACGCGCCGATATTGAAGAGTACATTAAACAGAAATTATAAATCATCAATAAAGGCATAGTAAAAGGCTTTGATGAAACAAAAAAGATGAAAGAGGTAGCTTGCTTCGGCAAGAGCGAGTATAACAAATGATGAATGACAAAGGACGAATCACAAATGACATCCCTGTTCCCTTATTTACAATGAATAAAGACCTGTTTGCCCGCGAAGCCCTTGCCCAAATTCCCAAACTTCTCACCCTGCTAGACCGCAATCCCCACAGTCCCACTTATGGCTGTTTTGACCGGAACTTCTGGCAGTATAAAATTATCGACTTCCCTAGCGGAATGGCTCAAGAGTTTGTTCTGCCCCTGGCATTGGCATATAATACCCGATTACCCGATAACCCTTTCTACCAACAACGAGCGATTCAAGATTGGGTAGAAGCCGGAATTCTTTATGGGGCTAAAAGCGCCCATCCTGATGGGTCTTGTGATGACTATTTCCCTTATGAACGAGCCGGAGGCGCAGCGGCATTTTCATTGCTTGCCTGTATTGACAGTTATCAAGAATTAGGGTTAGATAACCCAGTAGCGCTGAGGTTTTTTGAACAACGAGCCGATTGGCTAGCCCATCATCAGGAAAGTGGACGCCTGACTAATCACCAAGCGTTAATTGTTTTGTGTTTAGACTTACTGTCTAATCTATTAAAAACAACGAAGTGGGATAGAGCCAGAGTACAACGTTTAGAACAAGTATTATCTTGGCAAAATCCCGAAGGTTGGTTTATTGAGTACGAAGGCTGTGATCCCGGTTACCATACGTTAACGATTTCTTGTTTAGCGCGGATTTATCAACTCAGACCTGATCCCCGTCTCAAAGAAGCATTAGTCAAAGCGGTTGATTTGGCGGCAGAATTTGTGCATCCTGATGGCTCTTATGGAGGAGAATATACCAGTCGCAATACTTACAATTTCTTTCCCCATGGCTTTGAATTGGTGGGACAGTGGTATCCCCAAGCCCTAGAAATTAATGATCGCGTTCTGGTGGGACTGGCAAAGGGACTAGCTCCCTGCTATGCTGACGATCACATTATCGGTCATCATACCTGGAACTATCTCCTCGCATGGCGAGATTTTGTGCAAAATCGACCTGACCCCACCCCCCGTTCTCCCGGTCGAGTTTGGTTTAGGGAGGCACAAGTTTTAATTGACCGCCGCCAAAACACGGAACTGTATTTAGCCTTAAACAAAGGGGGAGTATTTAAACTGTTTCAAGATAACCGTTTAGTCGCCTCTGATACCCAATTTTCCTTGCAAGTGTCAACGGGGAAAAAGGTGAAAAATGCTGTGGGTCATTTAGTCGATACCTATCAGGTTAAGGTTGAGGAAAATGAAATTACGATTGAAGGAGAATTGGGATGGGCAAAACAGAAACAAATGACTCCCATAAATTTACTAATTTTGCGAGTCGTCATGCTGACAGTGGGTCGCTTCTTCCCTAACTTAATCCGCAAACTCTTACAAAAAATGCTAATTACAGGCAAGCAAAAAGCGCCGTTCCATTTCCGGCGCTCTTTTGAGTGGGAAAATGGACAATGGCATGTCAGCGATGAGTTGCAAGGCAAGTCCTGGAAAGATGTGATCGCAGCGGGGATTGGGGGCGACCAAACGTCGATTTATGTGGTCATGAGTCGCACGTTTCAACGGGGGCAATTACAGCCCTGGCTAGATTTAACGAATGAAGTTAAGAAACTAGATGCTTATGAATGGCTGCGATTAGATCGGAAATTTTAGAATTATGATTAATTCACTGTTCTGTGACCAATGACCAATGACTAATGACTAATTCATGAAACGACTAATTTCAATCGCTGTCAGTCTAATTATCCTGGCGATAATTTACTCAAAAATTGATTTTCCTGAACTCGTTGCCGTTTTTCAAAATAGCGATCGCGTCTGGATGCCCGTGAGTCTGGGAATGGTTGTCCCCCTGACGTTATTCACGTCTTGGCGGTTGCAACAATTGATGCCCAGTGGCTCTCGCTTGGGCTTTTTTGAGGCAAATCGTTTAATCTTAGCGGCAAGTGTTTTAAATATGGTACTGCCGTCCAAGATGGGAGATATTGCCAAAGCTTATTTCATGAAACAGCGCGGTCATTTAAGTGGGACTCTTTCGTTATCACTGGTGATTTTTGAGAAGGCTTGTGATCTTTTATCCCTGCTGTTATGGTGTGTCTTTGGTTTATTGCTCTATGACCCGAAAGATTGGCTATTTTGGATCATGACAATGGCGGTGAGCATCGGTTTGGTTCTGGGAATTTTTCTGTTGTCGTCTCGAAAATTTGCTTATTTCTTCTTCATCGTGGCTCGCAAGATTGCCCCTAAAAAAATGCGTGCCAAATTAGAAACGATGCAAGGGTCTTGGGGCGATATGCATGACTATTTCTGGCGCGATAAACGTCAACTCGTAAAAGTTGCCGGAACGTCAATTTTTATTTGGTTTTTACACTTATTACAAATTTGGTTCTTTATCCTAGCGCTTCAGGCGACGACTCCGTTTTTGGTGAATCTAGCCTTGTCTCCCCTCGCTATTTTAGCCGGATTATTGCCCCTCACCTTTGCCGGAGTTGGCACAAGGGATGCAGCATTAGTGTTGTTTTATCAAGACTATTTAGACCCCCCAACCGCCGCCGCTTTGGGATTGCTGTGTACCTCGCGTTACTTTTTACCGGCTATTGGCGGGTTACCGTTCCTGAGTCAATTTTTAGCAACAGTACGTACAATCAAGGGCAATCAAAATGATTAGGGCTGATTGGAACTCATATCACTGGAATTAGTGATTTAAATCACAAGTATTCCGGACGACATATCACTGAAGGAGTGATCCAAATCCTAGAAGCTAGTAGTAATGCCCATATATGCTTAGCAACGCCCCCATGTTACTTCCCAGCAGCGACCGTTTATTGAACAGTCCATCTGATTGGTCGGAGTCGGACAAGCCTTTGTCCCCTAATTTTGTTAAGCGAACTCGGCAGTTACAAGCGTTGAATGAGGAATTAGCTGATCAAATTCCAGAATATCAAGATATGGAGTTAGCCCTAAAGAAGTATCGTAGTATGTTTGAGGGTGCCGTCGAGGGTATCTTTCAAACGACTCCAGACGGGCACTTTATCGACTGCAATCCAGCGTTGGCAAAGATTTATGGTTATGCATCGCCAGGGGAACTGTTGGAGGAGCTAACCGACATTGAAGAACAACTTTACGTTAGTCCGAATCGGCGTCGGGACTTCATTGAGAAACTGCGATCGCACGATGCAGTTACGGAGTTTGAATCCCAGGTGTATCGCAAAGATGGGCAGATCATCTGGATTTGTGAGAATGCTCGGGCGGTGCGCGATCGCGAAGGGACATTACTCTACTATGAAGGATTCGTCACAGATATCACCCAGCGCAAACTCGCCGAAGAATCCTTGCAGCGATCGCAAGCAAAATATAAAGCCCAAGCTGAACAACTTGAGGAGACATTAAATCAACTGCAACGCACGCAACAACAGCTCATCGAAAAAGAAAATCTTTCCACTTTAGGCAAATTGCTAGCTGGAGTTGCCCACGAAATTAATAATCCTGTTAATTTCTTATGTAACAATTTTCCCCATGCTCAACAATATACCAACGACTTATTAAAGTTACTCCAACTCTACAGCAAATATAACCCCCAACCTGCACCAGAAATTCAACAGGAAGCTGAACAAATTGATCTAGAGTTTCTGATCAAAGACTTTCCCAAAACCCTGTCATCAATGCAAATGGGGGCTGAACGTTTGCGCCAACTTGTTTATTCCCTCAAAACCTTATCTGGATCAGACGAAGAGCAATCGATAGATATCCACCAAGGGTTAGATAGCACCCTAGTCATGCTCTACTATCGTTTGAAATCCAAAGGAAACAAACAAGAGATTCAAGTATTCAAGGATTATAGTAAACTGCCTTTAGTCACTTGTTATCCTTGTGGGTTAAATCAAGTCTTTATGAATGTGCTGTGCAATGCCATTGATGCCCTCAGGGACATGCGTTCTCAACCCGCTAATGAGGATAGTGAGCAAACGATAACGCCATCTATCTGGATTCGCACAGAATTAATTGATAATCAGCAATCGGGGGCGAGTGCCGTTATTCGTATTATTGATAACGGTCCGGGAATAGATGCAGAACTCAAACAGCGAATCTTTGAACCTTTTTTTACCACAAAACCACCCGGAAAAGGCACGGGTTTAGGATTATCAATTAGTCATCAAATTATTGTGGAAAAACATAGAGGAAAATTCACCTGTAATTCATCACTGGGTAAAGGAACAGAGTTTGTGATCGAAATTCCGATTTAATTACTTGAAAGTGCTGTATTACTGGATTGACACTCTAGCGGCTGGGCAACTTGTTTCAGTTTCAGATAAAAGTCCGAATCATCGGGCGGTGGTGTAAATTGATCAATGGGGTGTTGCTTCGCTTCGCGACGTGACCCATCCACTGGCTCAGGAAGACTGGTATGATCGGGAAAAGTTAGGTCTGGTACTGTGCGATCGCACTCCCCCGTCAGTTCCATCTCCGTTTCAGTCTGGGCGGGCGTTTGCGGCAGGGCTTCAACGGATTCTGATTGAGTGACAACAAACTCCTCTGACTGTGCCACCTCAACCGTAGAACTTGACTCAAACATATCCGGGAAACTCCCCATCAAGGACATCGATTCGGAATTCCTATCAATGGGGGCGTTCAAATCTTGCGGCAGTTTGCGACAAATCAACCGTTCAAACTCATGATTAAATCGATAGATAGGCTGTTCTCGTCGCCCCCAGACGGCTAAAATTTGCTCAACGGAAATCGCCTTATACCGTCCCTGATACAAGGCTTCAATGACCGCTAAACGAATCCATTGGGCGGGATACTCCTCCAACCAAAACTCAACTAATTCTGTCGCAGAATATCCCCTCAGTTCAAATCCATAGTGACTGAGTAACTCCACGGCATAAAAAATAGCTGAATCTATCTCATTTGTCATTCGTCATTTGTGATTAGGCAGGGAATAGGGAACAAACATACTCAAAACGTCGGTTGGGGCGGGTTTAGTCACATCGGGGCGGGAAAAAAACGATAATAGTGAAACCCGCCCCTACATCCCTTAAAAACTCTTTCATGCTTGAACAATATACGGGGAATTGATAGCATTGACACGCCCTCGTTGCACCAATGCTTGATACAGAAACGCCGTGGCATCGGCGCGAGTGGCGGCTTGTTTTGGGTTTAACCAGGTGGGTTGGGGATAATTGACGATAATGCCGGCTTGAGTAGCCGCCGCTACAGCAAATTTGGCATAGATGGGAATATTATCTTGATCCTGATAAAATTCCAAGAGATTTTCCTCTGCCTCTGGTAAAGACAGCCCTTGGACTAAGGAGACAATCAACTCAACCCGCCGTAAACTTTGCTGGGGGTGAAAAGTTTGGTCGGGGAAGCCGGAGAGGAAGCCACCGCGATAGGCTTGAGTAATGACGGCTGACGCCCAGAAGTTGGTGGGAACGTCGATAAATTGAGTGGCGGGGCGGATGGGTGTGGGGTTAAAGACTTTGACCACTAATGCCGCATATTGCGCCCGATTTAATGGGGCATCCGGTTTAAAGCTACCATCAGCAAAGCCGCTAATCAAGTTTAATCCGGCGAGGGGGCGAATAAAATCAGCCGCCCAATGATTTTGAATATCACTAAACGAGGGAACATAACCCTCCGGGTTGACAATATAAGGGGATGTGATAGCTGAGGCTTCGCCAGTTGAGACTAACGCCTGGTAAATTAAGGCGGCGACTTCGGCGCGGCTAATGGCTTGCATGGGAACAAGTTCTTCAGGGCGGGGATAATTCACCACCAATTGCCGTTGTGTCGCCGTAGCCATGGCATCTGTAGCATAGCTGGGAATCTGGGCGCGATCGCGGTAAAACAAAAGTAGGTTAGGATTACCGCCCCCTAATCCCAACCCATTTACCACCGATACCAGCGCCTGTATCCGCGTCAGATTTTCCTGGGGGCGAAACGTACCATCGGGGAATCCAGAGATAAATCCCATACTCGCCGCTTTGCGAATCGCCGCCGCCGCCCAAAAGTCATCCGCCACATCGCGAAATGATCCCGATGTCGCCCCCACCTGGCGGGGTAAGTTAAAGGTTTTGGCAAGAATCGCCGCATACTGGGCGCGGGTAATATTGGCTTCGGGCTTAAATGTGCCATCAGGAAAGCCACTAATTAACTCCCGTTTGACCAATTCCTGAATAAACTGACTTGCCCAATGGTTGCCCAAATCACTAAACTGAGTCGGACCCAGGGCTGATGCGGGAACCTCTGCTGCACCAAAGGTAACCGCACCGGAAATACGGGCAGGATTTAATAAGTTGCCTACCGAAACCAAGGTTAAGGACGTACTATTTTGTAAATCAATTTTGCCATTATTTTGCAGAATATTCCCGGCTGGGTCTTGGCGATTACCTAAATTCGGTTGGGCAGACCCATTGACAATTAGCCCCCCATCGGTATTATTTTCAATCCGATTACGCCGCAAGACGGGTTGAGCTTGGCGAGATAGAACAATTCCTGCCTTATTGTTAATTAAGGTATTATCGGCAATTAAGGGAGCCGCATTATCACTCAGGGCAATGCCATAACCCGTGCTTTGACAGCGATTGCGCCGCAGTTCCCCTTTGGCATTTCGCACCAGAAAGATACCACTGGAGGCATTTTCGCTTAGTTCATTATCCATAATTAAGGGTTTTGCCGTCCCTGTGACAAAGATTCCCTCACGACCGCAACGGGTTAGGGTGGTATTGGCGATAATTGGGGCGCTGGATTCAATCCAAATCCCGGTTCCCTTGGTGACTGGATTCGTCACCGTTACTCCGCGCAATTCGGCTTGAGAATCGGCTCTGATGGTAATGGATTGAGCGCCAAAACTGGGGCTATTGTAATCACCACTCCCCACAATAGAGATATCCTTGCCTTTACTGGGTTCGTCGCCGATGACTCGGATTCCAGAGGGAATCACAATCGGGAATTGCTCACCGTTAGCCGCATTGTACATCCCTGGCGACAAGGAAATGGTAGTGTCAGGGGTGGCTTGTTTAAGGGCGTGGGTTAAGGTGCGAAAGGGAGCATCCGCCGAGCCTGTATTGGTATCCTTCCCGGTGGCTGGGTTGACATAGAGAGTCGATTGAACCATTCGTTTAGAATTTCCGATATTGAAGTAACCTATTTCAGCTTAAGTGGAATGCAACTTAGTATAAGATTAAGCCGATGAGGAGTTAAGGGCGTTGCGAAACGCTTTGGCGGCTTCCAACCGAGAAATTCAATCAATCGGGCGCACCGCTGACCACACTTAAATACTTGTCAACAACACTCAAATACTCGCTTACCACACATAATCACTCGCTGACGACACATAGAAACTCATTGATTACATATAATCACTCATTGACCACACTCAAATACTCATAGACGAGAATCAAATACTCGTAGACGAGAATCAAAGACTCACTGACGAGTATCAAAGACTCGCTCACCACACATAAAGACTCGTGGACGAGTATCCAAGCTTCGTTAATCAGGTTCAAAGCCTCGTTGATGAGTGACAAAGCCTGGTTAATCCCTCTCAGACTCAGCCAACGTGAGCAAAAACCCTGGAACGAGAGGGTTAGTTCACAGAATTTGGACTTCAGCAAGGAGTGAGTAGTGGCGTGACACAGCTAAAATGGTGGAAAAGATTTTACCATTGAATCGGGCGCACGCCATGCGCCCCTACGGTTTCCGGGCGTCATTCTAATTCATCGTTCTAAGGCTTCTAGATACAGAGGTTCAGCTTCCTCGTAGCGTCTTTGAGAAGAGTAGAGTTGTACTAAATTATTCAGGATTAGGGAGTCTCCCAGCAAGATCCCCGATTGGAGACGTCGGAAACCTGTCTGACTTTTCACGTTATGTGGCACCTCTGTAGGGGCGGGTTTCACCACTATCTTTTCGGTTGCACCCAGATTTTACTAAACCCGCCCCGACGTTGCTTGCAACGTCTCTACAACTTTTTGGTTACACTCAGGTTTCTAGACTTCCAGTGAAAAGTTAGGGGAACCTGTAGGGGCGCACCGACGTGCGCCCGATTTAATCCCGACGTGCGCCCGATTTAATCGTAACAATCTATCCATTTTCTTGTAGCCAGTTTGATAAGTCCTCTAAACTATTGAACCCTAAAACATCATTTCCTAGATGTTCGACTTGTTCAAACGATAAGTTTTGAATCTGGTTCATAATTTCTGGAGCAATTAAGCCAAACTGCCGCTCTAGTAAACGTAATGTCCATCGGATTCCTTCCTCTCGACGCCCTCGCTCTAATCCTTGCTCCAAGCCTCGCTCTAATCCTCGCTCTAATCCTTTGGCTAATCCCTCCTGCTCTGCCTGAATAATAAATCCCCGTTGATCCTCCAGAAACATTTCTTGTTTACGCAACTTTTCCAATTCCTCTACACTTAAATTCGCTTGATTCGCTATATTCATGGCTTTATCCAGTTCTGGAAGTTGACTAAGTGTGGGTGGAATCACTTCCAAACTGGGAGCTTCTTTAATAAAGTAAATCCATTTATCCGTTAAACTGTCTAATTCATCCAGGGTTTTAGTAAATTTGGGTAATTCCACAAAAATCAACTCAATTTCCGGATCTGGATAATCAAATAACTCCTGTGTTTCCTTTAAGCCAAAGCGTGTCAGGAACCGTTGAGTTTGGTCAAACATGGGAAAATCGGTAATGGTTAAGGCAATGGCGGGTTTCAGGTAAGAGTAGCCTTGCCCATATTTGAGTTGATTCGCATAAGTTTTGGTTAGGTTATAAATAACGCGCTTTTCAAAGGACGCCACGTTAAGTACCTGCATTTCAATTAATACGGTTGAGCCATTATCTAGCAAAGCTTTGACATCTAGATAGCTATCTTTAAGATCAACCACATCTCTGGGATTATAAGGGTCAATGATTTCTAAATCCTGAATCACAGGATTGGCGTCATAAATTAAGGCGTTTAAAAAGCTAATCAAGATATCTTTGCTGTCGGTTGACCCAAATATCTTCTTGAAAGCAAAGTCAGTTTTGGGGCTAATAAATCTCAGAGTCATAATTATTCAACCATTTAATCAGGGTAAACATGATTATATCGTTTCCGTTGCACCCAAATGCAACAGGACTTACGCACAAACGCCATTTATGTTATGGGCACGGCATTGCCGTACCCCTACAGGTAGCTCATCAACAATTCTGAATAGCCTTAAAGGGCATAGCTAAAACTCCCAAAATTCGGCTCACCTCATTAATAAAATAGTCGCGTTTATCAATAAAAACCGTCTTATCGCTTAACTTGAGAAATTTCCAATCCGTTCCTGTAGTTACCGCCCCATAAATACTCTCCCTTGGCTCCTCGTTGCTTTGGTTAAACAGTTGAGCGGCAATCATTTCGGCAATACACTGTGCTAAACCTGACTTAATGCTTTCATTCTTGGCTTCAACCAGGGTGAGAACGGGAGTCCGAATTTCATAAGATTCTGGGGAAGCGGTAAGAATATAATCACAATATCCATTTAAGCCAGCGTCAGGAGCAACATTGAACTCTGAGCCAGAAAAAAAGCCAATTTTAAACCCAAAGTGTCGCCGCACCTCCAAAAGCACCGGGGTAATAATTAACTCAGCCCGTGCCTTTTTGGTATTGATGGCAGTCGCCAGGGAAACATTTTCCGTTAAAGTGATTTGTAGATACTCACTTGGCATAAGTTCGGGTATGCCCGCAAATAAGTTATCGGGTTCTTCGAGACTTAACTCAAAGGATTCTCTAACTTGAGATAGAGTTTTGAAGTCACTATATGCCATACTAATCCTCCTTAGTCATTTGTTCTTTGTTAAAAAACCAGCGATGTCATTTGTCACCTAATCCGTTTTATCATTGATCATTCATAATTCAGATAGGGTGGGTTTAGTGACATCAGGGTCACCAAAAACATGAGTCGTGGAACCCGCCCCTACACCCTCAAAACACGTCTTCCTCTATGATGTATCCTAGCCTGAGTGCGGTTGCTCTACTGCCGAGTCCGATTACTGACCCCGTTGCTGTCTTCTTAACCATTTTGGCAATTATGTTAGTCGCGCCACTCTTGTTTGAACGGTTGCGACTTCCGGGTATTGTCGGCTTAATTCTAGCGGGTGTGATTGTCGGACCTAATGTTTTGGGTTTATTGGAACGGGATAGTACGATTATCCTCTTGGGAACGGTGGGACTGTTGTTTTTAATGTTTATGGCGGGGTTGGAAACCAGTTTAGATGACCTGAAATATAATGCCGATAAAGCGGCAATTTTTGGTTTAGCCACGTTCTCTTTACCGATGATTCTGGGTACGGTGGCGATGTTACTTCTGGGATATAGTTGGCTGGCGTCGATTCTAGTCGCATCCTGTTTTGCGACTCATACACTTTTGGCATTACCTATCCTAACTAAGTTGGGATTAATGCGGACACAAACGGTAACCACAACCTTGGGAGGAACACTAATTACTAATGTTTTGGGACTCTTAGTTTTGGCGGTGGTGGTGAAAGCCGATGGGGGAAATCTGACGCTAGGGTTCTGGTTGTTTCTGATTCCCGCCCTGACTAAGCTGCTACGCAGCTTAATTGTATAATATAAAGACAAGGTAAAGAGCGCGGTCGCCAGGATATGCCAGCTAAAAATCATCTGTCTCAAGAGCAGAAAGAAAGACTGATTAAACTCCTAAAGGAAGCTAATGAGTATT
>NZ_JAVKEW010000186.1:0-3627 GCF_040226375.1 Coleofasciculus sp. G2-EDA-02
GTCAAAAGTAGACGCAATGCCTGTATCGCCAGGTAGCAGGTTTGAGCGAGTAGAGGCGTCTTGACAGCGCCCAATCGATTAAGACCATAGTTTTAATCGAGGCTAGAATCTGTGCCTATGCAAGAGCGCAGAGTGTCAATAGCTTTGTCATCTCAAAATATCGTATCCTTGCCAGAGATACTGGATGGGTGTTAACCATGGATTCAAAAACGAACGAAGTCAAACAAATGGCATCTCAATTACTCGCAGGTATGCTGGCTAATCCTCATATTTACACCACAATCAGTGATGAGGGACACCAAGGACAGCTAGAACAGAAACTGATCCTGATGGCGGTGGAGATGGCAGAGGATTTGATTGACAAGGCTGAAAGTCGTCATCCTTGATCAACCCCGTCCTACTTCTTGAGGGCGGGGATTCGCGCGAATTATGTTGAGTTAGGATATCCCTAGGGTGAAGCGAGGATTTGTGGGGGACGAGCAAACTTAACCGAATCGTCCACTTACATAGTCTTTCGTGGCTTCCTCCTTGGGATTTTGGAAGATATTTTCAGTTTCGTCATACTCGACTAAGTACCCTTGTTTTCCACCCTTTTCTGTGGCTTTGGCATTGAAGAAGGCGGTCATATCAGCAACCCTTGTGGCTTGCTGCATATTGTGCGTCACAATCACAATACTGTACTTTTGTTTCAGTTCGTGCATTAAATCTTCAACTTTAAGGGTTGAAATCGGGTCAAGAGAAGCACAAGGTTCGTCCATCAATACCACATCTGGGTTAATCGCGATCGCACGGGCAATACATAACCGTTGCTGTTGTCCCCCAGATAGCGCCATCCCATTGGTTTTTAGCTTATCTTTGACCTCATCCCATAAAGCTGCAGCGCGTAGGGAACTTTCCACTAACTCATCTAGATTACCTTTATAGTTATTCACCCTGGCACCATAGGCAATATTGTCATAAATTGATTTGGGAAATGGGTTGGGTTTTTGGAACACCATACCAATCCGTCGCCGTACCTCTACCGGATCGACCTTTTTGTCATAAAGGTCTTTCTGGCGATAGTAAACCTTACCCTCAATGTGAAATGAATCAATTAAATCATTGAGACGGTTGAAGCAGCGGAGCAATGTGCTTTTCCCACAACCCGAAGGACCGATAAAAGCCGTGATCCGGTTTTTGGGAATTGCTATAGACACCCCCTTAACCGCTAAAAATTTGCCATAGTAAATATCTAGGTTTTCCGTTCGTAAAACCGTTTCTGTTGATTGCTCATTGGCTTGATTTGGCTCGGCAATTTTCCGATGAGATTCCATGATAATTTTCACTGATTTTTTAGTTGGCATCCTGTTCCAACAAGTAGGTTTTCTTTAGAGCTTAGAACCTGATTAAACTTCATAATTTATTCTATATAGGTCGGTTAATTTGATCATTCATAATCCATAAGTCAGTAAATGCTTTTCCGAGTTGCCCAGCGAGAAATTACACTGGTTAATAAGACCAAAGCCACCAGGATTAAAGAAGCCGCCCAAGCTAATTCTTGCTGAGCCGAAAAAGGCGAAGTGGCAAAATTGTAAACTAACACAGCCAGGGAGGGAGTGGGTTGACAGATCCCTGAGGGCCAGAAGAAGGTGAATAGAGCCGTGAAAATTAGCGGGGCTGTTTCGCCAGCGGCGCGAGCAACCGCCAAGGTAGTTCCCGTCAAGATGGCGGGTAAAGCGGCGGGTAGAACCACTCTCAATACGGTTTGATATTCCGAAGCTCCCACACCCACAGACGCCCAGCGCACATCCTGAGGCACAATTTGTAGGGCTTCATCGGTAGTTCTGATGATGATCGGTAGCATTAGTACCGCCAGTGCTACACCTCCGGCAAATGCGGAAAAGCTACCTGAACAGGGGATGAATCCCAGTCCAACCACAATCAGCCCGTAAGCAAATATCCCGGCAATAATTGAAGGGACACCACTCAAAACATTAGTGGCAAAACGAATCCAGCGAGCAATTGGACCTGCACTAAATTCTGACAGATAAACGGCGGCTAAAACACCAATAGGAACACTAATCAGCGCCCCAATCGCAATCACAATCAACGTACCGACAATCGCATTGCCCACACCGCCACCGGATAAACCCGCCGCCGGGGGCAATTCCGTAAATAAGTCTAAGTTCAGGCGGTTAAATCCTTTGATGATCACATATATAATTACCGCAAACAACGGAATCAGGGCAATAACTAGGCAAGCTCCGGCTAGGATAGTCATCACGATGCCAAACAGCGATCGCCCACTCGTGTATGAACGAGTAAAACTGTGAGTGGGAAAGTCTTCAGGTTGTTTATCTTGGATATTTTCTGCCATAAAGTTTTCAAGTTTTGACGTTTTGACCCTTTGCGACCTTTGAGAGCGTGAATAGACTTGAAATTTCCTTTGTGCAGACGTTCCACGCCTTACGTCTCTACTTTCCTGCTCCCACTATCTCACCTTAAAACTTCTTAACTTGGCGCACAATCAACTCCGCCAGAATATTAACGATTAGTGTTAAGACAAATAGCACGAACCCGGCATACATTAAAGCCGCAACCTGTAAACCTGAAGCTTCAGCAAATTGATTCGCTAAAAGGGAGGCGATGGTGTTGGCTGGAGCAAGTATAGAAAAATTAAGTTGATTGGCATTACCAATCAGCAAGGTGACTGCCATGGTTTCGCCCATCGCTCTACCCAGCCCTAACATTATGCCACCGACAATGCCCGAAAATGCAGCCGGAATTAGAACCCGAAAGATAGTTTGCCAGCGGGTGGCTCCCAAGCCCAGAGATGCTTGTCGCAAATCTGGAGGTAGAGACGCCAAGGAATCGCGAGAAATTGCCGTAATAATCGGCAAAATCATAATCGTTAAAATAATTCCCGCCGGAAACATACCCACCCTTGTCGGCTCTGTACTAAACAGAGGAATCCAGCCGAAGTTTTTATGCAGCAACTCCTCAAGAGGAAGCAAGACAGGAATCAAAACATAAATGCCCCATAGCCCGTAAACCACACTTGGAATCGCCGCTAACAGTTCCACCATAAACACCAGAGTCATCCGCGCTGATTTGGGCAGAAAGTTTTCGCTCAAAAAGACGGCGGTACCAATTCCCAGAGGTACAGCAAACAGCAGTGCGATCGCGGAACTCATCAGCGTCCCGTAGATCATGGGTAACGCCCCATATTCGTCTTCTACGGGATTCCAGGCGCTGTTGACCAGAAAATTCAGACCAAATTCCCGGATCGCGGGCAAGGCTTCTATGCCCACTGTGATCGCGATGAAGATTAAAATTCCCGCAACTGACAGCGCTAAGATGCGAGCCAGCCAGACAAACCCCCGGTCTAGAGTCTTTTCAACCCTCGACCGTTCGGGGAGTACTGCTGAATGAGATTCAGCTTGTGTGGTCATAAAAATCCTTCGTTGTGGGAAACCCTGTGTACCTTCGCTTCGCTTATCGGGCAAGCTTTAGACCAGGGAGGAACACGCGGTAGCGGTTTAAGAAGCATACCCCTTTCGGGGTGGAGGGGTATGGTTGCCCCTCCGGTTTTCACCCATTTCTGGGGTAAAGTTAGCCTCGCCAAGGTTATCGGTCGGTAACTGTCCA
>NZ_JAVKEW010000187.1:0-32962 GCF_040226375.1 Coleofasciculus sp. G2-EDA-02
TGACGCTTCGCTGAAGGTTGCCTCCAAATGAGGTCTTACACCCTCTCCACGTCCGTTTATAGTCTCGGAATGCCCTCCCGCGACTTGTATTTACATTACCACAATAGTAGAACGTTATCCGAATTATTTGACTGGCGAATAAATTCGCTACCTAGACGGTTCGCTCGGTTTCATCTCCCAGCTAAAGAGCGTGGGAGCCTTCACCCATCGCTTTTCCGGTAAGAGCCAGTTTGATGTGGGTGTGGGCTCTCGCATTTGCGTTTTCATTTGATGAAACAACCGACATATCTGGGCGCGAATGCGAGAGCCCCTACTAAAACATATACTCTACTTCCACAATTTCTGTATATTCAAACTCATTCGGACTCGGTTTGACTAAATCATAGCGAACCCCTCCTAGTTCCATCCAATCGCGATCGCACGAAGGTTTGGGTGAATTGTAAACTAGGACATATTCTCGACTGATATAAGGTTCCATCTCTTTCGCCACCTCCCCTCGCCATTGAGTCTTGGTGACTAACACGACTAACTGATTAGCTAAAGTAGGCAGGGTTTGAGCAATTTGGCGGCGGTAAATTTCATCTAAACTGCCAAAGGGTGAATCCATGACGATGGGAAATGTGCTACTATCAGGTCCCATCAGCGCCTGTTCATGAATCCAATCCCGCACCCGATCAATAATTCCACCAATAAAAGAAAGGCTAAGAATTTGGTTTTCTCCTGTAGACGCCGCCACGATTTCCTCGTTTCCGGTGGTGGTTTCCACCAAGCTTAATTCATAGTTCTCATTCACTTTAGGGAGATAGGGGGTAAAGGAAATCCCGGCAAAAATTTCCTGAACTCGCTTTTCTAACGACGTGCGAAACTGATTATCTAGTCGGGTTCTGACTTCGATTAACCGTTCAATAGCATCCTGAGTTGCAGCAATCCGTCGCTGCGCCAAGGCTTGTTTGGCTTCATTCATTTTATGCTTAGCAATTTGCTTGATTATGGCTTGGATATCAGTGTTTAGCTGTTCAATTTGCTGCTGACTTGAACCCTTTTCTAAGGTTAAATCGCGAAAGATTGTATCGATTTCATCTAAGCGCTTTTGCAGTTGACTAATATCCTCATCTGGAAACGTGATCAGTTTCTTTCTAATATCATCGAGTTGGGTTTCAATGCGAGAGAGTTCTGCTCGTTCTTGAGATAGAATCATCTGTTGCTGATCAATATCTGTCCAAAATCCGGGGATTTGCCGTTTAATTTCACTAACCTGTACTCCTAAACGAATCGCCGTTTCTTCCACATCAGCTAATCCAGCTTTATCCATCCAAGCTGCAACCTGTTGATAGGCTGAGGTTCCTTCCTGTAATGGGGTACCACAGATACAGCGCTGGCTGTGCAGTAAATCCTGGACAAATTGTTGTTTAATCCCCACCGGAAGTTCACCGCGCGATCGCAACTCTTCGACAATGGAGTGAAAGTCTGTAATCATCTGCGATAGCAACACGGTATAGCCGCGTGTAGATAGGATACGTTTGAGGCTATCTTTTGCCTGTTTGAGCTGTTCTTGATGTAATATTTGCTGCGCTTCGAGTTCATCCCGTAGCTGTTGCAACTCCGTCGCACCACCGAGTTCTAATAAGCGACTACTCAAGGTTTGCTTTAATTCATCCTGGTGGGCTAATTCCTCGTCAATTTCCACTTGTCGATTTGCCAGGTGGTGACTTTTTTGTTCGAGTTGCTTTTGTTCTTTGAGCAGTTTTTGGGTTTCTGAATCGCCAATTAAGGATAATTCAGATTCTAAGCTTTTTCTGGCTTCCTTTAGATGCTTAATTGAACGATTTAACACCTCGACGCCGAGCAACGTCTTCGTCGCTTCAGCAATATCGGCTTTTTTATCAGATCGGACAATTTGCTCGATCCGCTCCCCGTCAAAGAAGAAGTATTGATGTAAACTTGCAGGTAAGATGCGTCCTATGATATCCTCTGGCAGTTGTTGCGGTAGGAGCCAGCGACCATCATCATCAGCAATTTGCAGGTATAGTTCACTTTTACCCTGTTCCACCCCCGCTTCCGTCTTGTAAGCACGGCAGAGTCGCTTTGCCTGATAGCGTTTATTCTGATGCTCAAAACCAATTTCTACCCAACATTCTACCGATTCTTTCAGGGCAGCTTCGTTAATTGCCCGTTTGTTCACCAGTTGTTCTTCAGACGCAAACGCCGCCGTGAATTTCTCGTACAGAACCCAGGTGAAGGCATTTAATAGCGTAGTCTTTCCGGCACCGTTATTCCCATGAATCACCGTCGTATTGCGATCGCCAGTTGCCAGAGTGATTTCTGGTGTCTTCCCGTAAAACTGGCGAAAGTTGCACAGCCGGATTGACCTCAACTTCATTGTACTTCTTCCTTGACAATTCTCAAGATGTCATCATTAATATAGCGGGGGATCTTCATATAAAGCTTATCTTTTTCGGCTTGTAACACTCTCTCAATAATCTGACGTACCTCTGGCGACGCACTGGTAATCGGTTCTTGTACGTCAAATAACGCCCCATGTCGATTATAGGCGGAACGCTTTTCCGATAAAATTCTGGAGATTGCTTGAGTGGCTATGTCTGGATATTTAAAAGTCATCACATCGGGGGTTGACGAAACCTTAAACTACGATTATGTTCATTCTTTATTTGTATTTCTTCATGAAATCTTTAACTTATGTGTTCTATTTACTCCCAGAGGAAAATAATGTAATGTATACTTAATTTAAGCAGGGTGTTTGTTCATGAAGAATCATGCATTTAGTTAAACGATGGTCGCTTTGTTGGCTTTTAAGGAGTAGGATTAAAAGCTGACTTGAGAAGGTTGTTCATGGTCTGTGACGGTTACAGCTCACGGATACATGATTGTCGGTAAGACTAGGTGGTCGTTATTGTTCATCACTTTTCTACCTTGTTTTGATGTCACTCTCTACTATAACAACCTAAGACCTGATGGTGGGTAGGCTAGGTTAGTTATAACCCCATAAAGATTCATCACAATTCTCTGCATACAAACCTATTGAGGCACAGACGATACCCTAATTTTCCAGGGAGTCTATGCCACAACCTCATTGTCCACATTAGTAATGACTGTCAAGACCTCTCATGAAAAAACCAATCGTCGCTCTAGGATTTACCGTCCTTTCCTTCATGTTGCCCGCAGAGGGTTTAGCGGCTACATTCAGCAAACTGTATGTCTTTGGGGATAGTCTCTCAGATCCCGGTAACATTTACAATGCCACAACTGCCGCTAATATTCTACTGCCTGAACAACTTGAAATACCCGTTGAACCTGTGGTTCCCCCCTACGATGAGGAAGGACGTTTTTCTAATGATTTAGTTTGGAGCGATTATTTAGCACAGGATTTGGGAATAAACCTGATACCTTCTACAGAATTATCCGTGCTGTTTCCCGGTTCTGATATCCGTTCTCCCATCACAATCATTAACAATCAACCTCAAGTTAGCCCATTCTTTAATGGTGCAACGGCTACCAACAGTGTAAACTTCGCCTTCGGTGCGGCTCAAACGGGTACTCAAGGGGTGGGTGAGCTTGGTGAACTGATACCAGGAATATTAACTCAGGTTGGGTGGTTTGAAGATGACCTAGCGGTAGCGGGTCAACAAGCCGATGAGGATGCACTCTATATTGTATGGGGAGGTCCTAATGATTATCAGCTTGTAGCTGACCCTGAGCCGATGCAGAGTGTGAAAAATTTAGCCACAGCAGTACAAACGCTGTACGATTTAGGGGGTCGTAATTTCCTTGTACCCAATTTGCCAGATTTAGGCAAAACCCCTCGCGCACTAAGCATGGGTAATCAAATATCCATGGCTCTGACCTCATTATCTCAGACCCATAACATTCTATTAGACGCAAGTCTGGCTAATTTGAGTCAATTGGATAACATCAATATCGTACCGCTGGATGTTTATTCGATGCTGAATAAAACCATCGCCAATCCGGAGAAATTTGGTTTCACCAATATCACCGACTCTTGCATCGAACCCCTCAAGGATGATGGGAAATTAGATGGAACACAAGAGTTTAAAGTCTGTGACAACCCAGACGAGTATTTATTCTGGGATGGGATTCACCCAACCACCGTTGCTCATCGCCAACTCGCTACCGATGCACTCGATGCGCTGGAGTCAGAACCCCAGTCGGTTCCTGAACCCGGTTCATCCGCCGCATTGGGATTTTTGGGACTCGGTTGGTTAGCCCACAATAAATTCAAGAGATCCCAGCAGAAATCTAAGACAGAAGAGGAGAGTTTAACGACTTAATTATTGGGCTTAGTTGGGGCGGGTTTAGTCACATCTGGGTAAACCAGGAACGATAACACAGGACTTACTCACAAACGCCATTTATGGTAGGGGCACGGCACTGCCGTGCCCCTAAAGGTAGCGCCTGTGCCGTCAAGAAAGCGTAAGTCCTATAACAGTAAAACCCGCCCCTACACCCTACCGATTGGGTTAAATCGGATTTAGGGTGATCAACTCTATATGTCCAGCAACCCATACCGTTTTTGAAGTTGCAGCAATTTCAGTCGCGCTTCTCCCGCATTATCAGCTAAGTCAGCAAACTCTAAAAACCGTTTCAACTCTTTTTTCAGTAAATTCCGTTCCACATCTAAGGTTTCTCGCCCTAAATCTGGAGGGAGAACAATCATATCAAATAACGTCGCCCGTTCCTTATCAGGATGGGGACGCAAAATCCGCCCCCGTCGTTGAATAAACTGGCGGGGATTCCCACTACTGGCAAGAATAACCGCCGTTTGAATCGCCGGAATATCTACCCCTTCATCAAGACAGCGAATCGCCACCAATCCTTGTAATTTCCCGGTTTCAAATTGACGACGCAATTCCTCTCGTTCCGCTAACGGTGTGTCTGCTGTATAGGTATTAATCCGATATCCAAGTTCAATTCCTAATAACCGGGTTACGGCGGCTAATTGACGAGTGGTTTCCTGACTTACACTCCCTTCAACTGAACCATCTCCACAATAAAATAAGGTGTGATAAGTTTCTAACCGTTGTGCCATTAACTCTCGCAATGCGGTTAACTTATTAGCGGCTGACCCAATTAAACGGGCGCGTTGCATTAACAGGGCGGTTACAGTATCATTATTCTGGATGTCGCTATCTTGATTATTCATTAGCGCCCAGCCAATGCGTTTAGTAAACTTGGCATAGGCGATGGATTCGGTTTCGGTTAATTCCACTAATATCGGATAATAGAGATAGTTAACTAATGCCCCTTGGCGAATCGCATCGGCTAGAGTTAGTTCAGGTTGCAAGAGCGAGCCAAAATAGTTGAATAAGCCTTGGGTTCCTTCTTCATCAAAATAGCGTTCTGGTGTAGCTGATAGGGCAAGACGTAAGCCAATGTTGCGTGGTAAACTTTCTTCTAAGCGTCGAGAGCCTAAGTTATGGGCTTCATCACCGACAATTAAGGTTTTCGGGGGCAGGTATTTGAGTTGAGATTGTAACCCCTCTGTGATCAATGTGGCGTTGGTGGTGATAATCGTCAGAAAGGATTGATTACCTGATTGTAAGTTATAAAGGGCACAAGAGAGTTGATTTTGCCAATGGTGTACATTTTCAAACGCCAGAATCGGTTCTAGATTAAAATTTTGACATTCTCGTGCCCATTGGGTAACTAGATGACGATAGGGACAAACAACCAGTAAGACTTGTAAGCCAATTTGGTGATAGAGTTGGGTTGCGATCGCGAGTGCGGTAATTGTCTTGCCACTCCCTGTTGCCATCTTCAGGATACCGCGTCCCTGATTGCTAAACCAGTTGGTTACCGCTTGTTGCTGATAGGAACGCAGGTGCAGTGATGGGGGTATTTGGGGACAGCCTGGTGATATCATTTCCGGTTTTTGTTCAAGACGCGCCATGGCGCGTCTCTACAACGTTCCAACCCGTTCCCCGATAGCCAAAACTAAATAATTCCGGATGCAGAATTTCTGCCAAAATTTCTAAGGAATCAACTAATCGGGGTCCTGGACGATTAAAATAGGCATTCCCATCAGTAATATACACTCTCTTATTCCGTACCGCCTGTAACTCTGACCATTCTGGACGCTGGCTTAACTGCTGGGTTTCTTTACGGGTGCGCTCTAAATCAAAACCACAGGGCATAATAATTATAACCTGGGGGTCTGTTTTCAGTAGTGCATCCCATTCTAAATAGGGTGAATGCTTACCCAAGGCGGCAAATAAATGATGACCCCCCGCTATATCAACTAATTCGGGAATCCAGTTTCCACTCGCCATTAATGGATCAGTCCATTCTATCGCGGCGACTGTGGGTTGATCGGCTAGGGATAGGTTCTGTGTCTTTTGCTGAATCGCCTCCACACGAGACTGGAGTTGACTGAGTAAGGGTTGCGCGTCTACGCCTAATGTAGCCGCTACTCGTTCAATATCTGCCCAAACCTCGCTAAGTTGATTCGGTTGTAAGGAAATTACTTTCGGCTGACTATGGGTGAGTTGAGCAACTGCTTTCTCCACCTCTGGAAAATTTACCGCACAGACATCACATTGATCTTGAGTCACAATGTGGGTGGGTTGTAACTGTTCCAGGATATCGGTTTTAATTTGGTATATGCTCAGGGCGTCCTTGACTAAGCGACGCACATCCCGGTCAATTTGGGCGCTGGGTTTTTCTGCCTCCAGTCGCGCTTCGGTACAAACTGGGCGGTTCTGGATTTCGGGAGGATAGTCGCATTCGTGCGATCGCCCAACAATTGCATCGGTTAAGCCTAAGGCGGCGACTATTTCGGTGGCGCTGGGGAGTAGGGAGACTATTTTTAGATCAGAGGTTGGCATGATGGAGTGAAGATTATATTTTTTCAACGCAGAGGTACGCAGAGGGGTACGCAGAGGGGCGCAGAGGATTTGAGCGGTTTTGAGGGAAGGTTTTGTCGAATTCGAGAAATGATAAGTTATCTCCTGACAAGTTTGATTTAGGGGGTAAAAGCACTCACTCGAAATTCATGACGTTGGATTTGTTAATCTAACCGGATTTTTGTGTTAAAACTTGTACTATTATCCGATGCCAAAGTTTAGGTGATTTAGTTCTAATATGAAAGCATTACTTGTCTATCCCCTTTTTCCCAAGACATTCTGGTCTTATGAAAAAATATTAGAATTAGTCGATCGCAAAGTTTTACTTCCTCCGTTAGGGTTGGTCACTGTTGCGGCTATTTTACCACAGACGTGGGAGTTTAAACTGGTTGATCGCAATATCCGAGCCGTCACTGAAGCGGAATGGGAATGGGCGGATATTGTGATTCTCTCGGCGATGATTGTGCAAAAAGGGGATTTACTGGCGCAAATCCGGGAAGCTAAACGGCGAGGGAAACGGGTGGCTTGTGGGGGTCCTTTCCCTACCTCTGTTCCCGATGAGGTGCAGGAGGCGGGGACTGATTATCTGATCTTAGATGAAGGCGAAATTACATTACCTCTGTTTGTTGAGGCGATTCAACGGGGAGACGAGACAGGAATCTTCCGCGCTAATGGGGAAAAACCGAATGTGACAACCACGCCAATTCCTCGGTTTGATTTATTGGAATTTGACGCCTATGATTCAATGTCGGTGCAATTCTCGCGGGGTTGTCCGTTTCAATGTGAATTTTGCGATATTATTGTCCTCTATGGACGCAAGCCCCGGACGAAAACACCCGCCCAGTTATTGGCAGAATTAGACTATCTCTATGAACTGGGATGGCGGCGGGGTGTGTTTATGGTTGATGATAATTTCATTGGCAATAAGCGGAATGTCAAGTTATTGCTGAAAGACTTAAAAGTTTGGCAAGAAGCACACCAGTATCCTTTCCGATTTAATACCGAAGCCTCCATTGATTTGGCGGAAGACCCCGAACTCATACAATTAATGGTCGAGTGCTATTTTGATGCTGTCTTTCTGGGCATTGAAACACCGGATGAGGATAGTTTACAGTTGACCAAAAAATTCCAAAATACCCGCAGTTCACTGGCTGAATCCGTGGATATTATTACTGAGGCGGGATTGCGCGTGATTGCTGGCTTTATTGTCGGCTTTGATGGCGAGAAATCTGGTGCCGGTTCGCGGATTGTCCGATTTGCAGAACAGACGGGAATTCCCACGACAACCTTTGCCATGTTGCAAGCCTTACCCAATACAGCATTGTGGCATCGATTGGATAAGGAGGGACGACTCCGGGGGAAAGATGGCAATATTAACCAGACGACTTTAATGAATTTTATCCCCACGCGACCTTTAGAAGAAATTGCAAGGGAATATGTCGAGGCGTTTTGGCAATTATATGAGCCAGAGCAGTATTTAGATCGGGTGTATCGGTATTTTCTTAAACTGGGAGAACCGAAGTGTAAACCCCCGTTTAAATTGCCGAGTTGGGTGGATTTAAAGGCAGTGGCGATTGTCTGTTGGCGACAGGGAGTGAAACGGAAAACACGCTGGAAGTTTTGGCATCATTTGTTTAGTATGATTCGGCGGAATCCGGCGGTTTGGGAGCATTATTTAATTGTTTGCGCTCACAACGAGCATTTTATGGAATATCGTCATATTGTTAGGGAGCAGATTGAGGGACAGTTGGCGGAGTTTTTAGCACAGCAGGAAAAGTCGAAAGCCTCTACAGAGAATCGGAAAAATCCGGTGATTGTATAGTAAACAATTACCCATAGCCTCTACTTGTAGTGGCATGACACAGCTAAAATTGTGGAATAGATTTTACTGATTTCTGGGCGCACGTCGGTGCGCCCTACACTACTCCATCTAATTAGGTGTTCAATAGTGTTTTTGGTGTAATGTTTGAATGAGACTCGATAGTTAATGAAGTGAGACATCAGGTATGCTGGTTGAGTTCAGTCTAGAAAATTATCGTTCATTTAAAGAACGGCAAACCTTAAGTATGGTGGCTTCGGAAGATGAAGCGATGCTCAGTAGTAATAGTTTCCCTATGCCGAAGACGAAGGATCTACACTTACTCACCAGTGCTGTAATCTATGGTGCGAATGCATCTGGCAAGAGTAATTTACTGCGAGCCATGCAGATATTACAGAATATTGTAGTTAGTTCAGCCTCTCGAATGCAAAAGGGTGATAAGTTTGATGTTCAACCCTTTTTGTTGAATGCTGAATCCAAAAAACAGCCCACTGGCTTTGAAGTTATTTTTATACATGATAAAATTCGTTATGAATATGGAGTGAGTTTAGACGAAAACAGAGTTTATGAAGAATGGCTACTTGCCTATCCCAAAAAACGTGCCCAGACTTGGTTCTCTCGTACTTATAAGCCAGATAATCCAGACTTCCAGGCAGATGATGGCTATGAATGGTCGTTTGGCGCGGGATTAAAAGGAGAAAAAGAACGAATTAAAAATTTTGTGCGTTCCAATTCGTTATTCCTCTCTCATGCTGCACAAAATAACCACCCTCAGTTAACAAAGTTATTTGATTGGTTTGAAGAAAACTTAAATATGATCAGCCCACTAATTAGCCCATATTTTTCTGGGTTATACACTGCTGATAGATGTGAAGAATACAAAGAGTTTTGCCAAAAAGTCGTTAACCTTCTGATTCAAGCCGATCTTGATATATCAGATATAAAAATAGAGATGCGCCTTTTTCCTTTAGCATTTGAGGGAAAAAAAGCTATAAATAACACCCCATTTTCTTATTGGGAACAATTCAAAGACATGGAAATTCCCGATATTAAAATTATCCATAGAACCATGGATTATGAACAAATAGTAACACTTAACTTAGAGGACGAATCTGAAGGCACTAAACGTTTATTTGAACTTGCTGAACCTTGGCTGAACGTTCTTAAAGATGGAGAGATTTTAATGATTGATGAACTGGATAGAAGCCTACATCCAGTTTTATCGACAGAACTAGCTAAAATGTTTAACAATCCTGACATCAATAAAAACCAGGCTCAATTGATATTCACGACTCATGATACGAGTCTTCTTGATGGAGAAATTTTTCGTCCAGATCAGATATGGTTTACGGAAAAAGATAAAAGTATGACTAAGCTCTACTCCTTACATGACTTTAAGCCTTGTGAGGATGAATCCCTACAAAAAGGTTATCTAAAAGGTCGATATGGAGCCATTCCATTTATCGGTGGACTCAATATTTAAGGTATGCCAAAGAAACGAGGAAAAACTGAGCAAGAACTAAAGCGAGAGAAATCGTCTAGGCAACCGAGGAAGTTTATTCTCATTGTTGTTGAAGGGGAAGAGACAGAATACAATTATTTTTCTGAGTTAAAACAGGATTTAAAATTGCCGACAACTAATATAAAGGTGGTTTCCGGTTCTGGTGGATCTTGCATCGATATCGTGAAAAATACTATTAAGCTCTGTGAAGCAAATCAGAAAGATAACCAGAAGGACGGTAAGCCAAAATATGATGAAATTTTTTGTCTCTTTGATGGGGATAGACCAGAATATCAAAAAGCTATAAATGATGCTCATAACTATGCACTCTACAAAATCAAGCCGATTCTGTCTGTTCCCTGTTTTGAGTTTTGGTTTTTACTCCATTACCGTTATACAAGTAGTCCCTTTGAAAATTGCCAACAACTGATCAAGCCGTTAAACAAAGAATTTAAGAAAGTTGGCATTGAAGATTATGATAAAAGTAAATCAGGTTACTACGGTTTACTGAAACCACAACTCGATCAAGCTATTGCGAATGCTAAAAAATTAGAGGGTGCTGCTTGTACTAACCCATTAACACAAGTACATGATATAGTCATTTACCTGCAAGCACAGAAAAATTTTAGCGGTTAACTTCTTCTCAAATTCCCAATGACTGTTTTCTATGTTCATCTTTTACTCTACAATTTTTATGAACTAAGCCGTATTGGGTTAACAACAGATTTGACGTATGAGCCAAACCTTACAAGAGATGCAGCGTAGTGCAGGAGCAACGTTTGAGCCAGTTGCCCAGGTGCAAGTACCAACCAGTTTCGGTAATGATGCAGCCGCTATACAAGCAGCGCGTCAAGGGGTGGCTTTAGTTGACTTATCCCATTGGGGACTGCTGAAAATCTCTGATGACGATAGACTGCGCTTTTTGCATAACCAAAGTACCAATGATTTCCAGAAACTGAAACCAGGACAAGGTTGTGATACGGTTTTTGTTACCTCAACTGCCCGTACTATTGATCTGGTAACCGCTTACGTTACTGAAGATGCGGTATTACTTTTAGTATCTCCCAATCGGTGTCAACAGTTACTAGAATGGCTGGATCGCTATATCTTTCCTATGGATCGGGTGGAATTGGGAGATATCTCGAATGAGACTGCTATTTTTAGCCTAATCGGACCCGAAAGTGATACCCTTTTGACCAAGCTAGGTGTCCAGTTGCCGATTGGTGAGGGATATGCCAGTCATCAACATCTAAACCTAAATGATATAGATGTGCGAATTGCTAGAGGAAGTGGTTTGGCACTCCCTGGATATACCTTAATTGTCCCCACCAGCGATGGGGCAAAGCTATGGCAAACCTTAACTACAGCCGATGCTACACCAATGGGCGATCGCGTATGGCAGCAGTTGCGAATTGAACAAGGGCGCCCACTTCCCGATTACGAACTGACAGAGGATTATAATCCCCTAGAAGCTGGGTTGTGGAGTACGATTTCCTTTAATAAAGGATGTTATATCGGTCAAGAAACGATCGCGCGGTTAAATACTTACAAGGGTGTCAAGCAGCAGTTGCGGGGAGTGCGTTTACCAGCACCTGTGGAACCGGGAACCGTAATCACCGTGGATGGGGAAAAAGTAGGCAAGTTAACCAGTTGTACTCAAACGGAACAAGGTTGCTTGGGTTTAGCCTATATCCGCACCAAAGCCGGAGGCGTTGGGCTTCAGGTTCAGGTGGGAGAGGTTGACGGTGAAGTTGTAGATGTTCCCTTTTTAACCCACGAGTACCATGGAAATCAGTAGGGGCGGGTTTAGCCTTTAATTGTTGTATCCTACCGATAACCTTTCAACAAAACCCGCCCTTGTTTGATTCGCCAGAACTACCACCATTGGACTGTTGCCACATTCTCCTATACAAAGGACAAAATATTAAGCTTTATTACGGCGAATTGTTAAGCTGTATTTCAAATTGAGCCGCGATCGCACCTAAGTGATGAAATCAGCCAGACGTCCGTGATACCATGCCATCCGTACCTCGAAAACGATTGGGAGAAAACATGCCTGCACTAAGGGTTGCAGTTGTTGGTTCAGGACCTGCTGGCTCGTCTGCCGCAGAGACTCTAGCAAAAGCCGGAATCGAAACCTACTTGTTTGAGCGCAAGCTAGACAATGCTAAACCCTGTGGCGGAGCCATTCCGCTCTGTATGGTTAGTGAATTTGACCTGCCACCTGAGATTATCGATCGGCGAGTCAGAAAGATGAAAATGATCTCGCCATCGAATATAGAGGTGGATATCAACCTGATAAAAGAAGACGAATATATTGGCATGTGCCGCCGCGAAGTCCTAGATGGCTTCATGCGGAACCGCGCTGCCAAGTTGGGTGCAAATTTAATTAATGGCACTGTTCATAAACTCGATATTCCCACAAGTAATACAGAACCCTATACCCTTCACTACGCCGACCATTCCGATGGGAGTCTCAGTGGCGTACAAAAAACCCTGAAAGTAGACCTGGTGATTGGTGCTGATGGCGCTAATTCCCGCGTGGCTAAGGCAATTGACGCCGGGGACTACAATTATGCGATCGCGTTCCAAGAGCGGATTCGCCTACCAGGGGACAGGATGAACTACTACGAAGACCTGGCAGAAATGTATGTGGGTAACGACGTTTCTCCTGACTTCTACGCTTGGGTCTTCCCCAAATACGACCACGTTGCCGTTGGCACGGGTACGATGAAGGTTAACCAAGCCAAAATTAAAAAGCTACAGGCGGGGATTCGCGCTCGTGCAGCCAAGAAACTCCTCGGTGGTGAAATTATCAAAGTAGAAGCACACCCAATTCCAGAGCATCCCAGACCTCGGCGAGTTGTTGGTCGGGTGGCGTTAGTTGGAGACGCAGCGGGAACAGTAACGAAATCTTCCGGTGAAGGGATTTACTTTGCCGCCAAATCAGCGCGGATGTGCGCCGAAACCATTGTCGAAACCTCCAATGGTGGAACTCGCATTCCCACGGAAGATGACCTCAAGCTTTATCTCAAGCGTTGGGATAAAAAATATGGCATCACCTATAAGGTGCTGGATATTCTGCAAACCGTCTTCTATCGCTCCGATGCGACTCGTGAAGCATTTGTGGAGATGTGTTCAGATCTAGATGTGCAGCGACTCACATTTGACAGTTACTTGTACAAAACGGTTGTACCTGCTAATCCTTTAGTGCAGCTCAAAATTACTGCCAAAACCATTGGTAGTCTGTTGCGCGGAAACGCTTTAGCACCGTAATCATTCCTCTTGTCATAACCCCAAGGGCGGCGGGAACGTGCATTCGCTTTTAGGATGCTCTCCTAGCCGCCCCCATTGTAAATGTCAGATGACCTTAAATATTAAGTTCTGATAAAGCTAATCGAGATATCTATAAAGTTTTTATAAAGTTGACCGATTTTTATTGTCAACCAGCTAATTAAGGGCTTACTATAAAAGTGCTGGTAAATTCAACGAACTTATTCAACCAGCGAATTCTATACAGAAGCACTAACTGAACTCTCTATCTAATCCTAAATCTATTCCTTGGGAGTCCCCTCTTTTCTAGTAAAAGGGGGGATTCTTGGTTGTGGCTTTCTTTATTGACAGGGGGTTCAGCAGAGGGCAACCCGACAGTTGAGTTGAGTGGAGTTTTTAATGAGTGCCAGGGGGCTTCCCTACATGAGGAATCAAGTCTACAGAATTATAGCACTACGCACACACCTTAGGACATGTAGAACACTAAACATTGAGGTTAGGACAATAAAATTGAGTGAAAAGGCTTTCATGCAAGAGGCTTTTATACAAGAGCGAAATGTCCTGACGTATCCCCGTAGTGCTATACAGGAGGTTACTTAAGGGGATTTGGTATAATTTACTGAGATGGCAAACATTCGTCTAACCAACGTTCCAAATCCTCCAAACGATTCAAATCTAAAATATCCTCGGTTAAATTTTCCAAATATTCTAAAGGTAAGCTTTCAACTTGGGTGTTTATTGCCACCGGAAGTTCTCCAAAACGCTTTTTAAGTAAACGCATAACTAGAGCGATCGCTTCTTGAAAACGTCCTTTTGCTTCCCCTTGTTCTGCCGCATAAGTTATCCGTCCTTTCTCATCTTGCAACATGATCCCCCGCCGCTCCACGACTTCTAACTCTTCTACTGTCATTTTGGCTTGGTTAGCAATATTTAAAGCCAGTTCTATCTCAGACACGTCTCCCAAACTATCAGGAATATTATCTAGACTAGCCGCTTCTTTTAGAAAGTAAATCCACTTATCGCTTAAACTGGTTAACTCTGACAATGTTTTATTGAATTTCGGTAGCTCGACGAAGATTAGCTGCAATTCTGGATCAGGATATTCAAAGTTTTTGTTTTTTTCCTGAAAAACAAATTGATTGATCACATCTGGAGTATTGTTAAACAGGATAAAATCCGTAATTGTTACGGCGATTACCGGATTGAGGATCAGGTAATTTTCCCCAATTCCTAACTGATTACTATAAGCTTTGCTCAGGTTGTAAACGATCCGTTTGCTAAAAGCTGTCACCCTCGCTATTTGCATTTCAATAATAACAACAGAGCCGTTCGCTAAAACAGCTTTTATGTCTAAATAAGTATCTTTTAAAGTCATTGCCTGACCCGGATTGTAAGGATTGGCAATTGTCAAGGATTGAATGATTTTGTCTCCATTATAAATAATGGCATTGAGGAAACTGATTAAAACTTCTTTGCTTTGTTCTGAACCGAATATTTTTTTAAAGGCATAATCGACCTTGGGGCTGATAAATTTCATAGTTTTATCCCTGTTAAGCCTGAAGTTAAAGGAGCGCTAGTAATCTTATTTTAGTAGTAAACAAGCGTCGTGGCTTTTCTATTGGGTTGTGGTTATCCTGATGCTATTTAAAAACAATAGGGAACCTGGCGCGTGGGTAGGGGCTGGTTTCACTATTATCTTTTTGGTTGCACAAGGGATGTGACTCGCGCCCGCTCCGCCTTTCTCCGGTGAAGGATCTCAACACCATTGGTTTTTAGAGCATAGGTATATTTATATTGCAACCATAGATTTTAAGCTATGCCAGTGGTTGCCGATCGCGGCGAGTGTAATCACTGCCACAAAAATTAATCTTTATTTACAACCATCTTGCCGAAGGAAAGCCAAACCCGCGATCGCAGGTTCTCTGACTGACGCAAATCCAGGGAGTTTGGGGATCAGGGCGTCTCAGGCTTAGGGGATGCGATCGCGTCAAACCCCATCTATATACCCCATTTCCCGTCAGCGTTGAGCTGGAGTCAGGTTGCTAAAGTGAGCCAGCTTAGTCAGCCTTGAACTCAATTACCCATATTTTTTGCTTTTGTTCACATTTATATAAATAAATTACACAAAACTAGAATAATTTGCTTAAAATGGCTTCAGAGTCACTCTGAACCCATAAAAGCATTTAGACATTGATGGGCGTCATTAGATGAACACTTAAACCCCATCCCATCCCCACACCCCCTTTCCTTTCCAGAGGAGTTATGTCAATAATGCGATTAGCAGGCGGTAAGCAACGGCTGGCGACTCAGCCCAAGCCCAGATGTCAGCTCATTTAATAGCTACGACAACATTCCAGTTTTGATCCAAACGATAGGAGACGACGAAGCGTGAAACTCTCAGTTTATGGAAAAGGCGGTATTGGTAAGTCCACAACAAGCTGTAATATCTCCGTAGCTTTAGCCAGACGCGGCAAAAAGGTGTTGCAAATTGGCTGTGATCCGAAACATGACAGCACCTTTACCCTGACAGGCTTTCTCATTCCCACGATTATCGATACGCTTCAGGAAAAGGATTATCACTACGAAGACGTTTGGCCCGAAGACGTGATCTATAAAGGCTATGGTGGCGTTGATTGCGTCGAAGCGGGTGGACCCCCAGCCGGTGCAGGTTGCGGTGGCTATGTTGTCGGTGAGACGGTGAAGCTACTCAAAGAACTCAACGCCTTTGACGAGTACGATGTAATTCTGTTTGATGTTCTCGGTGACGTAGTTTGTGGGGGATTCGCTGCGCCTCTGAACTATTCCGACTACTGCATGATCGTTACCGATAACGGCTTTGATGCGTTATTTGCGGCGAATCGAATTGCGGCTTCCGTGCGTGAAAAAGCCCGTACCCACCCCTTGCGCCTAGCTGGACTCATCGGGAATCGTACCTCGAAGCGGGATCTGATCGATAAGTATATTGAAGCCGTACCCATTCCCGTGTTGGAAATTCTGCCTTTAATTGAAGATATTCGCATCTCTCGGGTTAAGGGGAAAACCATTTTTGAAATGGCAGAAACTGATCCGTCTCTGACACCTGTGTGTGATTACTATCTCAATATTGCCGATCAAGTATTGGCACGTCCAGAAGGAGTCATTCCCAACGACTCCCCCGATCGCGAGTTGTTCTCCTTACTGTCTGACTTCTACCTGAATCCCCCACAACCCAAGGTAACATCAGAGGAAGAAGAACTTGACCTGATGATGGTTTAATGTCATTGGTCATTAGTCATTGGTCATTAGTCTTATGTGGTTAGGTTTGTAGGGGTGAAGCATTTGGGGGACTATCTGTTGTCACTGTCACATCAATGCTTCTTCCCAAATGCTTCACCCAAACCCGAGAACCAAAAAATAAGGAACAGTTACGAAAGACAAATGACAATTTTAATAAACGAAGAGAGGAGAATTAATTATGACAGCGCTTCAATCCCCCCAATCCCTAGAATTTGAATGCGAAACTGGAAATTACCATACATTTTGCCCGATTAGCTGTGTGGCTTGGCTATATCAGAAGATTGAAGATAGCTTCTTCTTAGTGATTGGGACTAAAACCTGTGGCTATTTCCTGCAAAATGCCATGGGGGTGATGATTTTTGCTGAACCCCGTTATGCGATGGCGGAATTAGAAGAAGGAGATATTTCCGCCCAACTGAATGACTACGAAGAACTCAAGCGGTTATGTTTACAGATTAAGCGCGATCGCAACCCTAGTGTAATTGTTTGGATTGGCACTTGCACCACCGAAATCATTAAGATGGATTTGGAAGGCTTAGCGCCGAAGTTAGAAGCGGAGCTTGGGATTCCCATTGTTACAGCGCGGGCAAATGGGTTGGACTATGCGTTCACTCAAGGGGAAGATACAGTCCTCGCGGCGATGGCTCACAAATGTCCTAGTAAAGCACCAAAGGTAGAAGCCGAAAAAGAAGAACGGAATGCGATTTCCAAACTGCTCAACTTTGGACGCCAGAAAGAAGAGGTAGCGGCTGAAGAATCGGAGTATGTGGATCATCCTCCCCTGGTATTATTTGGATCGTTACCTGACCCCGTGGTGACAAATCTTACCCTAGAACTGAAGAAGCAAGGAATTAAAGTTTCTGGTTGGTTACCCGCGAAGCGCTACACTGAACTCCCCGTAATTGAAGAAGGGTATTATGTTTCTGGTGTCAACCCCTTCTTAAGTCGCACCGCCACAACCTTAATGCGTCGCCGCAAGTGTAAATTAATCGGCGCACCGTTCCCCATTGGTCCGGATGGAACTCGCGCCTGGATTGAGAAGATTTGTTCGGTGTTTGGAATTGAACCGAAAGGGTTAGACGAACGGGAAGCGAATATTTGGGAAAACCTGGAAGAATATGTCAAGTTAATACGCGGTAAGTCGGTTTTCTTCATGGGGGATAACTTATTGGAAATTTCCCTGGCTCGTTTCTTAATTCGCTGCGGGATGACTTGTCCAGAAATTGGCATTCCCTATATGGATAAGCGTTATCAAAAGGCGGAATTGGATCTGCTGGAGAAAACCTGTCAGGAGATGGGAGTACCGACACCGAAGATTATCGAGAAACCGGATAACTACAATCAAATTCAGCGAATTTATGAGTTGAAACCGGACTTGGTAATCACGGGAATGGCACATGCGAATCCCTTAGAAGCGCGAGGAATTAATACCAAGTGGTCCGTTGAGTTTACATTTGCTCAGATTCACGGCTTTACCAATGCGCGGGATATTCTGGAGTTAGCAACTCGTCCCCTGCGTCGCAATAACAGCCTCAAGGATTTGGGTTGGGATAAGTTGGTGAAAGAAGAAGCGAAGGTTTGATCTCTCCTCCTTTGAGATCTCTCCAACCCCCCGGATTCCGGGGGGCTTATTTGTAAAAGTTAGAGGGTGCAATTTGGACTTTAGACTAAATTTCGGGGTTTTCAGGAAACCCACTCAAAAGCAATGAAGACTTGAAACCCAAAGTACCAATATGGGACGCTTTTTAGAACCGCCACCGCTTGTGAATGGAATATCTGCCACCCAAAACTCACCGGGTTGGATAGTCGTCATAGAGTCCCTCGTCTTCTGGGGCGTAACCGTTTAAAAAAGCATCATGCTGACGGATGACTACTTGTGTCTTCTCTTCTTCTGTAAATGGTTCAATAGTAATTAACCAACACCCCGCGCCAATGCTTTCAACTAAAGAGTCTGGAAGAGTCAATTGCTCTCCTGCTTGGAGTTCAATTTCATACGTTAGTTTAATCAATTTACTAAGCATACTATTTATTTTTACTCGGTTGACTAATCCCCTGTATCTCCAACGGGTAAACCTGATGATTCTAGATAATACTATAGCGTTTCCCGGTCTGGTGATCTACTGTGCCAAGGGCGCAAGGATGGTGCCCCTAAAGTTGGGTGTACCTCATTGGCTTGGGAACTGCTATATTGCGTAAAGTGGGAAGGGAGTAACTAAATCGGTGCGATCGCGTCAGGGAAAATTTAGTCCGCCTGTCAATAGGAACCAATGATTTTGTCGTAAAAAAACAGTCTACCCTGTCTTTATGGATAACTAATTCCTAAACTTATGCTAAGATATTACGGATTTATTAATCCAAAGTAGTATATAAACAAAGAACTTGATAAAGTTATACATTAATTTAAACTATCAACAGAGTTATTCTTGTTGATGGTACATTCAGGTCTGAGGAGTCAGTATGTCAAAAATCCCAGTTCAGATAGGCGTAGCCTTAGCTACATTGATAACTGGTGGAATCGCCAGTGCGACGGTGCAAACACCAATTGAACCTCTAAAGTTCGATCGCACTCCCACCACAATGCCGATCGCACAAGCGCAATTGCTGGATCAATTGTGGCAACAGGTGAGCCAGTTACGGGGTGTGGGTAAATATCGTGAGGCGATCGCGATCCTAGAGCGGATCGTGCAAATTCAGCCAGAAGCGTTCTTAGCGTGGTACTGGCGCGGTGAGATATTCAGTAGTTGGGGACAGTACGAAAGCGCGATCGCATCCTACGATGAAGCGATTCGACTTCAACCCAATTATCTTTTAGCTCAGTATCAGAAAGGACAAGCCTTATACGAACTCCAACGCTACCAGGCGGCGGTGACAACATGGCAACAAGCCTTAACCTTAAACGCTGAATCGGAGTATGAACAAACCTTAATCACCACCGTCATCCCCAAGCAAATTGCCCAAGTGCTCTCATCTGAGTTACAACAGTATAATCAGGCGCTCTCCATCTATGATCAACTCTTGCAAACGAATGAGCAGATGGCGTCAGTTTGGGTAGATCGCGCCGCCGCACTCTATCAACTCGAACGGTATCAAGACGCTGTAGCCAGTGTTGACAAAGCCTTAGAACTTGAACCGCGAAACGCCCTCGCCTGGAAACGGCGGGGATTGGCGCTGTATCAATTAGAACGTTTCGACCAAGCGATCGCGTCTTTAGAACGGGCGGCGAGTTTTAACGGCACAGATTTGGAAGTAACCACCTTACTCTCTATTCTTACCACCTCTGGCGAATCTACCACCGAAGTTCGTGGCGCCCAACAGCGACTTGTAGCGCTGCAAACCGAAATTCGCACCGCCGAAGCCCGATTAGAGACATTGCAGAATGAACGCCAAACCCTAACCGCCCAATTTGAATCCTCTCAATCTCAAGTCAGTCAATCACAACAGCGATTAGTCGCCCTGGGCGAAGAAATTCAAACCGCCCAAACTCAACTCCAATCCTTCCAAGTCCAAATCCGGGAATCTCGACAACAGTTAATCGCCATTCGAGAAGAAATTGACACCGCCCAAGCCCAACTCCAATCCTCTCAAGCGGCGGTGCGACAATCTCAACAACGGTTAGTTGAAGTGCGACAGGAGATTACCAGCGCCCAAGCCCAACTGACATCCCTACAGAGTGAACGGCAAACCCTAGAAGCCCAACTGGTAGCGGTACGTGGCGAAATCGAAACCGCTCAAGAACGCCTCGAAGCCTCCCAAGCGTCTGTGCGACAATCTCAACAACAGTTAGTTGCAGTGCGACAGGAGATTACCAGCGCTCAAGCCCAACTGACATCCCTACAGAGTGAACGCCAAAGTCGAGAGGCGAGACTGGTGGCGATACAGGAGGAAATTGAAACATCTCAAGAACGCCTGGAATCCTCCCAAGCCTCTGTGCGCCAATCACAACAACGGTTAGTTGCAGTGCGAGAAGAAGTTACCACAGCTCAAGCCAGAGTTGAGTCCCTACAGAGTGAACGGCAAACCCTAGAAGCCCAACTGGTAGCGGTACGCGGCGAAATCGAAACCGATCAAGAACGCCTCGAAGTGTCTCGCCGCGAACTCCGCACCGCACAACAACGCCTAAGTACACTGCAAGGGGAAATCCAAACCACGGAACAAAGAATAGCGACGGCTCGAACTGAAGTGCGTCAGTTAGAAGAGCGCAAGACAGTGGAAGCTGAGACATTACAGACTCTACAAGTTCAATATTGCAGTTTGCAAGAAAATTTAAGTGAATTGGAAGTTGCTATCCGTCGAATTCGGGGAGAGTCCCCTGGAGCCGTTCAACGTTGTCAATTGTCAAACGTCGAATAATATCGGTAGTAGGGGCGCAAGGCTTGCGCCCCATTCAATGGTCAAATTTATTCCACAATTTTAGCTGTACCACACCAGTAGGGGCACGACATGTCGTGCCCCTACTAATTCCGGTGTCGTACCCCTACAAATTCCGGTGTCGCGCCCTTACAAATTTCGGTTCAACAGTAAAACCTGTTAAGCGATTTCTCGCGAATCATGATAACACCAAGCCAATACAGTCGCACCGACAATTAACTTAATCGCCTCTAAAAACCAATAGCCTTCATGCATCTGAACCATTCCACTTGTCATACCCGTTGCTGGCTCAAACAGATTCAATTGCATCGCTAGAGCGCTCATCTGGGGCGTCATGATGTAGGTATTAATGAGAGCAATTGCTAACAGAAGCCCAGATAATAAGATCGACCAGCGTCTGACATGATGATATAGATTAGATGTGCCACGCAATGCCAAGATGCTAGTTAACACTAAAGCGGCACAGAGTAACTCGATACGATTAAATATCCAGAAAATCGAATAACCAGCACTGGCAAAACTAGCGTCGTTCAACATACCAGCCGTTCCCAGTGTGGGCATGATCACAAAATCTAGAATGAAGCTACTACTTAACCACAGACCCAAGACAAACAGAGCAATCGTTTGCCAGGTGGGTCGCTTAGCGCTAGTCCCAAAAACAGCATTCATAATTTTTTTCCCTTGAATTCCTCTGTTATTTTCAGCTTAACCAAGATCAGAGCAAAAAAATGTAAAATATTCTTGCGAAGCACTGGCGATAATGTTGCGTTTTTTAAAGTTGTCATTAATGTGAGTAACGGGGATTGGACGGTACCAGGGGATTTGGAGGAAATCAGACCCCTGATTTTAAACGGGATGGCACAAGATAGTCTGATCAATCATGAACTGGGTTTATTTTTGTTTGATCACCCCAATGGACGAATCGGAAATTTATTCCCTGGTGATCCAGGATATGCAGCGGCTGCCCTTTCTCAGCCGAATCTCCAGGTTATCGTTTCACCGGGAGAGACGGGGAATGGACAAAGGACACTGAATGTCGAGAGCGATCGCGCTTTGGGATGGTATTTGATCCCAAATGGCACAACGGAACAGTTTTTACGGGAAAATCCCGACAACTTACTGGGGAATTCCCCCTTAGCCTTTTTCTCAATAATTGCCGCTAACCCCAATGGGAGAGATAATTTCTGGCGACTGTCCCCGAATGAATTTGCCTGGGAAGACCTGACAAACGATAATGATATCGACTTTAATGATGTAATGATCGGCATTCAGTTTGGTTAATCTTTATCTCTAATCGTTTCTACCCAAAAATCCCTATGAAAGCAACCTCCCTCACACCCCTGCAACGATTAAAAATCCCCCCCTACTGGCTTCTTGCCATAACCGCTGGCTTAGTTGCCATTTACATGACACTCAGTTGGAAAGCCGGAGACGAAGCCCAACTCGGCATGAGCGTTTTGTTTTGGCTAGCTGTCGGTTCCCTGCTGTGGGGCAAACGCCATGAGTTAAACCTGGAAAGTGGAGTCCTCCCTAGCATCGCTGGGGCGCTAGTTATTGCCTTTGTCCTGTCGTACAGCGCCAGCATCAGTGGGTTGAGGCTAACCAATGAAAATGTGCAAAGGCTGGCACCCTTACTGCGCCTGCTACCGTTTATTTCTGCCGTTGGTGTCGGTTTACTTGCCTCTGGGTTTAAAGGATTAAAACAATACTGGCAAGAAATAACCATCCTGTTTTTTCTCGGTGGACCGGCTACAATTGCCTCATTTATACCTGATATTTCGCCGATCACGGCTAAATTTTCGGCGTTCATGCTTTGGTATATGGGCTTTCAGGTCTATCTGTACGATAAAGTCTTTATTAATCTGCCTGATGGTGGTGTTAAGGTGTATCATGGCTGTTCCGGCATGGAAGCGATGACCTATGTGCTGGGACTATCCGTGATTTGTCTGATCATGTTTCCCATCGCTGGGCGCAAGCAGTATTTTGTGCCAATCATGGCGTTGATTGTCGGATTTGTCGTTAATAGCTTCCGGGTGGCTTTGATGGCGGTGCTGGCAAATGCCCAAAATATGGAAGCGTTTAAATACTGGCATGAAGGCGACGGATCTCTAGTTTTCGGGATGATTTCCGTGATGGTTTTCGGCGTGTTTTACTGGTTGCTGCTGCGGATGGAGGATGCAACTTCTCCGGAGACTGAGGAGGCATAATGTCCTGGAAACAGGTGCGGGTTTTTGTGTTAGCGCTGATTTTTGGTGCCGTTCTCGTCGTGTTGCTGAAAGTCATTCTGGCAACTCTAGCTGAGAAAGGGCAAGGAAAGTCAGCGGCTAGGCTTCCCAAGGTTGAGTCGTCATTGCCGCCATCGGTAGAGACGCGCCATGGCACAGACACGCCATGGCAAGACGCGCCATGGCACGTCTCTACATACATTCGTACCACTCATAAAGAAAGAGAATTGATTTCCAGAGGTAGGGAAAAAGAGATAATCTATTGAACGTCTTATGTCATGAGTCGGCTAGCCAAATGACATAAGACATAAGACATAAGACCGATAATTAAAACCATGACGCAATCAGAAGAAAAAGATAAATTTGTTCCAGCTATCGACCAACTGTGGAAGTTTAGCGCCGGTTTATCCAAATCCATTGGAGTAGCGCGGTGGATAGGCTATGGTTTATTGATTTTGGCATTCTTCGATGTCGTAGAGATATTTGTACCTCCCCTTTTTATGAATCCCGCTTGGGAATTTCAGACGCTTGGGCAATTGGTGGAACGGGTACCCGTACCCTTGCTGGGATTGGCGCTGGTGTTTTTAGGAGAACGGGATCAACGCACCCGCTTTGAACCTCTAATTCTGAGTATTTTGTCCTGGTTGGCGTTGCTAGTGGGGATTTTGTTCTTTTTACTGGTTCCCTTGGGTGTTGTGAACACAATCCGACTCGAAGCGCGGAACACGGAGCAAATTACTCAGCAGGTTGAACAGCGACAGGCGCAGATTCAACAGGTAAGAGAAGCCATAGGACAAGCGACGACGGTAGAACAGATGCAGCTTCTGATTAGTCAATTGGATAGTCAAGGGCGCACACCACAGATTCAAAATACTCAGCAGTTAGCTGAGGTGAAGCAGCAACTTTCGACATTTCTGGAACAAGGGGAAACTCAACTGCAGGAGCAAGCTCAATCCCAGAAGAAGTCTCAGTTTTTACGGTTATTAGAGAATTCGGTGAAGTGGAATCTAGGTGCTTTGGTTTCTGCAGCGTTGTTTATCAGTATCTGGCGCTTAACCGGCTGGGCGAGACGTAGCGATTGATAGAAGCTGTTATCGGGACACGATATATCCTACTCTGACAGCCTATGCACAGATTAACCTCATCGCCTCATTTCCAGGCACAGCCGTAGACTCATCAGACTCGTTCCCAGGCTCTGCCTGGGAATGTGTTTAGGGAGGCTCTGCCTCTTTGAGCAGACTAAAATAGCCTTAATTCCTTATAACATGTGGTGTTCAGCCGGAATAATGTAGCCATTTTTACCGGATTTCTACAGAAATCTCTGGTATCTTCATCAAAACTTTAAACATTAAGGGTTAATTTTCCGGATATCTTCATCGAAGCTTTATAGACATGTATCGAAGGTTACTTTATATTTAACGATAGAGCGAATTCAATGAAGCTCAAGCCAGATATGGCAAGCGATTTAGGGTTTTGCTCACATCTAGCAACTATCTAGTATTGAATTGAGTTTACTAGTCGTCAACAACCCACGCTTCATCCTTAACGGATAGAAGCGGGGCGTGTAAAAGCGCTCTTGTTGATTAGCCTCGGCTAGGAATAGCTACGTTATGAAGGAATATATAGGTACTTCAAGGTGCTTCACTAGCCTTGAACTCTACGGTTCTAGATTAAACAGTTCTGATGGGTAGGAAGAGTGTCTAGAACAATAAACCCTTCATAACATTGGCGAAGTGAACCACTCGCAAGAGATGAACTTCATCTAGTTCAAACCAATGACAAAAGTGCTAGTAGTTAACAAAGATAGTAGACCATTAATGCCGACAACGCCTCGTAAAGCGAGAAAGTTGCTAGAAGAAGGCAGAGCAAAAGTTTATGCTCGTAGACCTTTTACCATTCAGCTTCTTTACGCTTGTAGAGGTTACACACAGCCTGTGACTTTAGGTATTGATTCAGGTTATCAAACTGTCGGTTACAGTGCTGTAACTGAAAAAGAAGAAGTAATTGGAGGTGAATTTAAGCTTTTAGAAGGAATGTCTGAGCGAATAACAGAGCGTCGAAAATACCGTAGAACTAGACGTAATCGTTTACGACATCGGAAACCAAGATTTGATAACCGCAAACGTAAAGATAACTGGCTTGCTCCTAGTATTCAGCATAAATTTGATAGTCATATCAAGCTGGTTAAGAGGATTAAATCAAGGCTTCCTGTAACTAGAGTTGCTGTTGAGACAGCCAAGTTTGACATTCAGAGAATTAAAGACTCTGAGATTCAAGGGTCACAGTATCAACAAGGCGAACAGTATGCATGGAAAAATGTTTCCTCTTATGTCCGCCATCGTGATGGTTACAAGTGCCAAAATCCTAACTGCAAAAACAAGTCAAAACAGAAAATTTTGCAGGTTCATCATTTAGGGTTTTGGAAGTTGCCACATGATCGAAGTAACAAGCCAGCCAACTTGCTTGCACTTTGCTCGAAGTGTCATACACCAGCTAATCACAAAAAGGGTAAATTCTTGTTTGGATGGGAACCAAAACTCAAGTCATTTAAAGCGGAAACGTTTATGACAATAGTTTATCGAAAACTAATTGAGACGTTAGGGGCTTCAGAGACTTACGGTTACATTACTGAAGCCGATAGAGAAAGTCTTGGATTACCCAAAACTCATAACAATGATGCTTTTGTGATTGCAGGTGGTACAACTCAGGTGCGATGTCAACCTCTTAATTTAGAGCAAACACGAAGAAATAGACGTTCTCTCGAACAGTTTTATGATGCCAAATACCTTGATATCCGAACAGGTAAAAAAGCTACAGGCTCAACACTGTTTTCAGGTAGGCGTACTCGAAACAAAAATTTGAATGATGAAAACCTGAGAGCCTATCGAGGACAAATAGTAAGTATAGGTAGGCGTTCAATCAGAAAATCAAGATACCTATACCAACAAAATGATTTGGTGATATTCGACGGAAACGTTTATCGAGTACGAGGAATGCAAAATCGAGGAACTAGAGTAGCCTTGTATGCTGATAAAAACTTAACGGCTGATGTCAGAAAAATCCAACCCTATTTATGGAGAAAAGGAATTTGTGAACAACTTACATCCTGACTAGCATTCATCTACGCTTGATTCAAAGAATACAAGACGTAGGATTCTGCGAGATCCGGCTAAACAGCACTGACATGAAACGTGCTGCTTTTGTTCCCTTGGTTTTAGCTGCTACTGGCGTAGCCGTCGCCATGTCTAAAAGTAATCAATTATATATAAGCCTATTTTAGGGACTCCCTTTAGGAAATCAAGCTAGCTTGTCACTAATAACTGAGCAACAAAACCCGTCCTTATTCATACGTCATAAGTTATATAAAAAAGCATTCCAACCTGTGTATTCTGCCTTTGGCTTTATTGTGCAATTAAGGAGGTTGGTTTGGTTTAGTTATGAAACCTAACAATAATCAGTTGGGTTTCACTTCGTTCAACCCAACCTACAATAACTCAAAGAATTAACGTAGCCAAGCCAATATCACAAAAAGCTTGACCCCCAATAGTCTTCCTGCGTCAAAAAAACCAGGCTGGGGGTCTTGTTTTTGCTTATTTTTCCTCAAGAGCGCATGAATCCCGATACTTTGATCAAGCTCTCAAATCCTTACCCCATAAGGTATCTAGCCTTATGATGATTAATCTTCATAGAAAGTTTACACAATTCCACTGATTCTTTATTGCTACTTTACCCAACACCCAAGTGAAGTCTCTTATAGTGTGAATATAGCAAAGCAAACACGCCGAAGCAAATCAGTCCAAACGCTTCAGCAATTGAGTTATCTAGTCCTAAGGAGTACTGACATGAAATTCTCTTCTCTTGTTCCCTCTGTTTTAGCCGCTGCTGGAATCGCCGTTGCATCCTCAGCTTTCTCTCCTGCTCAAGCCGCCTTAACACGTTTAGCAAATCCATGTAGCACTTCAGACCTAAGTGGCTCTGTAGCTTGTGAAGGTACTTTTGCTGGTAATGATGCTAATCAAGACCTAGGTGGTCTATTTGGTGTCGATGCATGGTCAGAACTATTTAAAGTAGATAGTGATAGTGGCGTTGATGATGGTTTGACAGTTACTGGTGGCGGTACATCAGGAGGCTGGAGTCTTACAGGCATTGATTTCAACACATCTAATATAATGGTTGTTCTCAAGGGTTCTCAGTCCTTCAGTAGCTATTTACTTGATGGTGCGACTAGTGGGTCATGGAATACTAATGGTCTGGTAAGACCGAACAGTCGTCCCGGTCCTGATTTATCTCACTTCACAGTGTATCAAGCACCCAAACCCGTTACTGATCCTGAAGCTGTTCCCGAACCCCTCACCATCCTAGGTTCCGCTACTGCTCTAGGAATCGGCGGCTTGCTCAAGCGCCAACAGTCCAAAAAGAACAACAAGGCTTAATTGAGTCTCAAATAATTCCTTCCGAGTTTACGTAGAAGCCCAGTAAACTCCTTCTGTAGAGTCAGAAGGAGTTATTTTTTTGTCATTTGTCATTTGTCATTTGTCATCAGTCTCGTAGTGGCGTGGCACAGCTTATTTAGTGAATTAGAATGGGAGCCCGGAAACCGTAGGGGCGCATGGCGTGCGCCCGATTCAATGGTAAGATCTATTCCACAATTTTAGCTGTGTCAGTCCACTACAAATAATCTACTCTCTAAGCATACATTGATACACCAATTAAGATAACTGGTTGACGAATTGCTCCAAGGACTCCACATCTAGAACCACTTCCACTAAACGTTCCAATTGATGAATATCCTGTCTTCTTAACATTGTCTCTACCTCAACCGGAATCTGACCAAATCGAACCGCAAGTAAACGCAACAACTGCTGCAACGCGCCTTCTCGAAAAGCCGCTTCTTCAGGTAAAAGCACTAAATTACCCTGTTGGTCATAAAATCGTAGCCATATTCCTGGTTTATCCTCAATAGCTCCCTCCCAAGTTCCCAACCATAAAGCGAGGCGCTGACACCACAGCCACCCATGAAGGTTAGGATTCAACGCCTGATAGCCTCGCTCTAAATCTAAGCGCCAACCCTGCAAAGAATCTGGCTCAAACGGATTAAACACATAATAATCAGGAGTGCGAAAAGTTTGCTCATAGATATCTTTTTTCACACCTGTGTCCATCGCAGCGGTAGACGGTGACATAAGTTCGATAATTACATCAGGATAGCGACCATTTTCTTCCCAAACAACCCAGCCTTGGCGTTCTCGCTCACCATCCACATTCAAAACCACAAAGAAATCTGGTTCTCTAAAATCTCGATTGCGAATCTGCTGGCTACTGTAGTATATAAACATATTGCCACCGACAAAATAGTCACGGCGATTAGCCATTGCTACTAGCATTGACCGGATTAAGGCATTCATTGCGATGCGGTGACGGTTGGTTTCCAAAGGTTCTCTATCATCAAAAATCAAGTTTGTTGGTGGTACAGGGGTTTCCCCGTCCACAGCCGATATAGGAGTTGATTGTATGTCTCCAGTTGTAGAGGTTGACATGAGGGAATTTCCTTGAGCTGGCTGTAATAATAGTGTTAGGTTAGCCTAGAACGCTGGAATACTGTCTCAAATTCTGCTACTGCAAATCGATTAGATAGATAAGGTAGGGTGGGCATTGCCCACCCTACTACACTGGCAAGGTTAAAACGGTGGTCAAGTATTTTCAAGGAAGCCTTATGAGAGTAGCGATTCAAAAAAATTTTACCCACAACTTTAAGCTTGCCAGTGTACTACTGCCAGATCTCAGTTCAGGTTAGCCGAGAAAAACCCCCTACCCTGGATTTTGACTCGTCATCGGATCGGATAAGATATCAAAGCACAAATAAATGGCAACCGCTTGGGGAAACTCCGGTGTAAATCCGGGGCTGTGCGGCAACTGTCAAGGATGAAATGGCACACTCTTTCAGGGTTTGTCGTCGGTGCTTGAGTGTTTATGGCGCTCACATCGCAACTAGCAACCCAGGTGACATTCCACCTAAGCCAGAATACCTAGCTGTTGCTTATCCACTCTATATTCCCGCCTCGCACGGGAAGGGAGCTTAATTTTAATGCCGACTGTAGAACTTACTCATTTCACTCCAGATTCACTCTCCTTACCCCCACTCCCCCTTAACCGCCCCCTGTTAATGATTGGTCACGGTAGCCGAGATATGGACGGGCGTCAGGGGTTTTTGGACTTTGCCCACGCCTATCAAGGGTTAGACTCCTCTCGCCCAGTTGTACCTTGTTTTCTGGAATTAACCACTCCCAGTATTCAGGAAGGCGTAGACCAATGTGTGGCACAAGGGTATACAGAATTCTCTGTCCTGCCGATTTTGCTGTTTGCCGCACGACATAATAAATTTGATGTCACCAATGAGTTAGACCGCGCTAAAGCCAGACATCCCCAAATCCAATTCCATTATGGGCGTCATTTTGGCATTACCCCGGCAATTCTAGAATTATGGCACCGGCGACTGGCTAAATTGGATCAACCATCAGGGGATAGTTCAACGGTTTCCTCAATTAACAGAAGCGACACTGTTTTACTCATCGTCGGTCGCGGTTCTAGTGATCCCGATGCCAATAGTGATGTCTATAAATTAGCGCGTCTGCTCTGGGAAGGCAGTGGCTACAAAACGGTTGAAATCTGCTTTATTGGGATTACTCATCCCCGTTTAGAGGAAGGCTTCCATCGCGCTCGACTTTTCCTGCCTAAGCGGATTATCGTTCTGCCTTACTTCCTATTTACTGGGGTGCTGGTGAAAAAGATATTTGATATCACGGCGCAGCAGCAAGAGCAATATCCGGACATTACTATGACCTGTTTACCGGAAATGGGTATTCAACCTGAACTGCTTTCAGTATTGCGGGAACGAGAAATCGAAACGCAACTGGGACAGGTGAAAATGAATTGTGAACTGTGTAAGTTCCGGTTAGCGGCGCTGGGGGATAGTACCGGTCACACTCATGATCATGATCACACTCATGACCATCATCACCACCACCACAACCACAATCACTCGGAACATCCCCCTGATCCTTACGCTGATCCCGAAGCTTACCATCAGCGCATTTGGCAAGTTCCTTAGTTTGTCATGAATCATTAGTCATTAGTTATTGCTAATGATTCATGATCAGTCATTTTCTGACAGCATCGGTTGAGGAAAGGGCGACCCCTTGCCAATTGAAGGGATACAGTTGTTGATTTGTACAAGCGGGTCGTCCCTATACAAGGATCAAGAATCCTCGCCCTAAAAGTGCGAGGAGCGTCAACACTACCGAGTAATATGTCCAAAGAATTTAAAGTAGGCGATCGCGTTCGTCTAATTGCTCTACCCCGCTATGTTAAAACAGCAGAACCCATGCCCATGCTGCGACCCCCTGATGTGGTTCGTATTGGCGAAGAAGGCGTGATTCTGGATAGACGTCCAGGCGGATTTTGGGGAATTCGCTTTTCTAAGGGCGCATTTTTAATGGATAGTCAATACATTGAGGCAGTAGAGAGTCATCACAATGGTGATCCCCATCCGTCCTCATCTTCTCCAGAATAACCCGCTCAAATAAAACAAATAAGTTACTGGAATAGTCAGCAGAGTGTCGGGTGTAGAGTGTCGAGTGTGGGGAAAAATTGAGATGATCGGATGGAAAACAGGCTGTCATTGTGCATCATTTGTGGCAACATTACAGCAAAACAATATTATTCCTTGCCGTTACGATGAGTTGAGCGTACCATGTTAACCCAACTGCCCTGATGATGACTATGCCTCAGCAATCCGGATCGATAGAATGGTTTTCAGTAAGTACTACTACTGAATACTGGAGCCAATCTCCAAAATCGCTGTAGCGCTTTGACGAATTGATTCCGGTAAAGTTGAGATTAATAATAATTGGCAGTCTGAGCGTAAAATGGGAGATAGATTTGTACAGCTTCCTAGAGTCTCTCGGCATTGCCAACCCTAATGGCAGTGGCTGGTTAGCAGTTATATTCACCTTCGGGTTAGCTTGGGGGGTAACGTGGTGTTTGATTCCAGCAGTACGCGCGTTTGCCCTGCAAGTGGGTTGGGCTGACCAACCTAATGCTCGACGACTCAACCAAGAACCCCTACCTAATGCTGGTGGATTGGCAATTTACGCGGGAGTCGTGGCGGCGCTAGTCCTGGCTACTCTATTAAGACCGATTGTAATTGAAGGCGTCTTAGCCCAAGTGCTGACGATTTTACTCGGTGGTTCCATCTTAGTCTTGGTGGGCTTTATTGATGACCAATTTGGTCTACCCCCTTATGTGCGCCTCTTTAGTCAAACGCTTACCGCACTATTGCTGATTGCCAGCGATATCCGTATCGAGACCCCATTTGGGACTCCCATTGATCCGATATTCTCAATTGTGTTGACTTGGTTGTGGGTGGTAGGAATTACCAATGCCATTAATTTAATGGATGGAATGGATGGTTTAGCGGGTGGGATCAGTTTTATCACAGCCATGAGTTTGTTGGCAGTTTCGGCGCAGTTTGAAACTAGAGCAGCCGCCACTTTACTTTTAGCCGCGTTGGGAGGTGCAGCACTAGGATTTTTGCGGCACAACTTTCATCCCTCACGGATCATTATGGGAGATGCGGGTGCTTACTTTTTTGGCTATGTACTAGCTGCAACTAGTATTTTAGGTAACCTAAAAGTGACGACGGTATTTGCTCTGGTGCCGCCTGCTTTCTTTTTATTATTGCCTGTACTGGATACAACTCAGGTATTTGTCCGACGACTCCTAGCAGGAAAAAACCCCCTGAAAACTCCGGGTAAAGATCACCTACATCACCGCTTACTGGCTTGGGGTTTTTCCCAACGTCATGCTGCTTTGACCCTTTGGGGTGTTACGTTGGTATCCAACGGACTAGCGATGAAACTCCAAGGTATGACATCAACGGTGATTGTTGTTACTAGTGGTAGTATAGTTTTTCTTCTGGCCTTTACCCTTTGGCAAAGACTACGGACGAAATGACTGGACTAGACCTTCACTGCATTTCCCATACGTTCTCTTTGACTGTTCTCTCCGGGATGGGTTTTACCGATAATGTTTTGGGGATAATCCCTAACTGCACCCGCCTTGGTTGGGGGAGCAGGGAAAGCTTGTTCGAGATTTAGCAGGCTATTGGAAGCAATGATATTACTGAACTGGCACGCTTACTGGTGTTCTCATCTGATCATCCACCTAAAGGTCAGGAAATTAACTTAACTAATTCAACCCAAAGATAGGAGAAAATTCTCACAGTCATTCACTAAGCTGTTGGGTATTCAAACTGCCGATCATGATTTGATCAAAGAGAACAGGAATAGGGGATAGAGAACAAAGAATACGTAATTTAAACTGAAGTTCCCCCCATACAGATGTACTGCGCCCAGCGTCAAGCCTTATACCGTAATGGTTTGAGCGCTCAAGCCCTCAAAAATCGTACCCATGTAGCACTTGCAAAAATAGCGCGATCGCGCTATTTTTTCAATATGACAAGAGATCGGTTGAAACCCACGCTACATCAAGGTTTCAGTGATTGTACCCATGTAGGGCGGCTCAAAAATCGCGGAAAGCCGCACAGTGAGGCAGTTTTGATTTT
>NZ_JAVKEW010000188.1:0-19994 GCF_040226375.1 Coleofasciculus sp. G2-EDA-02
CTCTTTGAGAGTCTTCTTGATTTGAGACGGCTTCCACAACTTTTTGTCGCAAGTCAATTGAGTAGGCTTTCATCTGTCCCTGTCATTAAGCACACTACTTCACTCCTTCAATTGTATTCTACCAAGTCGCAAACCGCTATATATCTCCTCGTGGTATTTCTGGAGGAACAGTTAACGAACAGATTTGCCCCACCATTGACACCCAGCGTCCCCAAAATATCCGAGGCGTCATTTCCCCTTACCCGACTAAAAATATTTTCAATTTCTTGGGGAGAATCAAAATAAACACTCTCTCCTTCTGTGATATCAAATTGTTCAAAACTATGGAACAGGTTAAAACCACGCCTTGCTCCCGCCTGAATCAGAAAATCAGCTAAACCGTTAGGGAGTGCAACATTAGGGGTAAGAACCGATTGTTCGGTGCCCCAGGTTTCATCGGGGATAATTTGGGCAATGGCGTCACTACCCCAAGCTAGCCAAATACAACTGGTGAGCGCCACAGTCCCTACGCTGATGTATCCAGTCCGTTTTGAGCAATTCTTACCAATCAATCTACCGACAGACTTCAATATTGCCCTGGAACCTGGTTGTCCAGTTGCCTCTTTTATCTGTGCCTGTGTCGGCAACGGATGGGTTATTTTTGCCATCGCTTATCAGCCTCCTAAATTGCCCCTGTCAAGGTAGCTTGTCCCTAATTATACTGGTCAAATAAAATAAGTTTATATATTTGCTTCCTAAATTCAAACTCCGTATTATTGGTAAATATTCGCGAGTTTCCTATCGAAATAATTCGTCGTTTGTTGAATTTTATATTTTTTAACGATAAGAAAATAAATGAAGAATGTTATCGGTAAGTTGTAAAACAGGGATGCTTTGCCTCCCAATGAACCTTCCCAGGCAGAGCTTGGGAAAGAGAGTGTCCCTGGAGGTTTCAATCTTGATCAAGATTGCCCTCATTACAGGGGTTTTCGGTAATCCAAAAGCGAAAATATAAAATTGAATAGTCTTGTTTTTCCTCTCTCCGGGAACTGCCTCGGCATTCAGAACTGGTCATAAAATTGGGCGAAGAAAGTAGAGGCTCTTTATTGCTACTTGTGGTTTTTTGATTCAACGTTAAATCTCCTGCAAGTTTAATGTTTAGTGTGTTTGGGTTTGGTAGAATCCCATGTTTTAAATTAGAACGAATAATGGCTTGTTTCGTTGATAAGTCGTTAAATACGGGCGTGGCATGACTCGCTGTGGCAACGGTTAAAGTTCCTAAGATGCTAATACCAGTCAGACGAAGTAAGCATTTCGTCATTGATTTATCTGACCTAGGATTAGGTTATTTGTTTTTATTGTGGCATTATTTATTTCGGGAAAATTCGTTATTTTTGAGCAATTTTAAAATACTGCAATTCTGACTTTAATTTCATGGTTTAGGCTTTTGTCTCTGTTTTTGTGCTGAAGCGTTAACAAGTTTTGAGATTGACCTCAATTATTTTGAGATTTACCTCAATTATCCTGAATTCAATCCGTCCTGAATTTAACTCAACCGGAAACCGTAGGGGCGCATCGACGTGGGTCCTTTCTCGACGTGCGCCCATAAAACCCGTAAAATCAATCGATTCCACGATTTTAGCCGTGCCACGCTAGTTCATACCAGGACACCCCCCTCACCCCTGCACCGCAATTTTTTTACAGGACGCTGCGATCGTTGGTCAACAAGCCCTATAATTAGTGTTCCTTTCCTAACCTATCTAGTTTGGCTACTAGATGTAGTGTAGTTTCCTGTATGACCCACTCAATCTCTAATCCCGTGAATTATCTGCAAGAATGGAACAGTAGCTGTATCGATGACCAACTCACCCGCCTGAACGTTATCCCTTTAACTGGCACTTGCCCATCGAACTATTTACTCTACGCGGATACATTACCACGACGCAATGATGGTCGTGTCAGTAACCGCATCCTCAAACGCTACGAACATACAGAACACGGGGGATGGTGGTGTTCCGGAATTGACCTACTCACAGGTAATGATGACCTCTGGGGTTGTTTCAAGCCCAGTTCTCCTCGGCACAATACTCAGACAGGAAAACCGATTAAATATGAACATCCGCCTCTAACCCCCACAGGTGTTTTTGCCCTGCGTGTCCCCCTACATCTGTGGCAAGGTATTGCTAATCGCTATAACATGACGCTTCCATTTGATCAGATCAATGTAGAGACGTGCCATGGCGCGTCTTGCCATGGCGCGTCTGGGGGCGGGTTTAGTCTCAACACTCAAAACTCAGTCGGGGCGGGTTTGGTCACATCAGGATGGGAAAAAAACGATAATAGTGAAAAGATCCCCTACACATCGGTCAGGGCGGGTTTTGCAGAAACGTTATCATCAATCGCCCCCAGTCAGTCCCTAAACCCGCCCCTACACATTCCAAACTATGCCCTCGAAGGCGGTGAAGGGTCAACACTTGCCAACGGATTTTGGCAGTGGCTTATCGCCCATCCAGAAGTTCCTTTGTGTATTACTGAGGGCGCGAAGAAAGCGGGGGCTTTACTCACCGCCGGCTATGCAGCCATTGCCCTCCCTGGTGTATTTGGGGGCTATCGTGTCCCTAGAGATGAACAGGGAAATCGTATCGCTAAGTCTCGCCTCATCCCCCAGTTACTCAAATTGGCAACGCCGGGGAGAACGATTTATATTGCCTTCGACCAAGACACTAAACCAAGTACGATAAAAACAGTTAATGCGGCTATTCGCCAGTTGGGATATTTATTAACCCAACACAGATGTTCTGTCAAAGTAATCAGTTGGCATCCAGACCAAGGGAAAGGGGTAGATGACTTAATTGCCAACCAGACTCAGACAGCCTTTGACGCCGCCTATCAAACCGCTGTCCCCCTCGATACCTGGAAAGCCCAGTCCTTAACCCGCCTGACGTATCCGCCCACGGTACAGGTAAATCACCGCTATTTAGGGGAACTATCGATTCCTGAGGATGCCAAACTGATTGGGATTAAATCCCCCAAAGGGACAGGGAAAACCCAGTGGTTAGAAACGATTGTCAAAGACGCCATCAAGCGCCAGAAATGGGTTTTGGTGATTGGTCATCGGGTGCGACTCGTGGAGGCGTTGTGTCAGCGCTTTGGCTTGAACTATATCACTCAGGTACAGGATGGGGATACAGGTGCTACTTTAGGCTATGGTCTGTGCTTTGACTCTCTCCATCCTACTTCTCAGGCTAGGTTTGAGGCGGTGAACTGGTCAGATGGGGTGGTGATTATAGATGAAGTGGAACAGGTTCTTTGGCATGGGTTGGATTCGGATACTTGCAGTAGTAACCGAGTGGCGATTCTGAAATCTCTGAAGACATTGATGCAGAATGTTTTGGCAGGTGAGGGGCAAGTCTATGTGGCGGATGCGGATTTGAGTGATGTCTCTATCGATTACTTGATTTCTTTATCGGGGGTTCCCCAACATCCTTATATTATTCACAATACCTGGAAACCCAGCGAGTTGGAATCGTGGCGGGTAAACTATTATCCAGAACCTAAACCAGAACGATTGATTCAGGACTTGGAACGGCACATTGAAGCGGGTGGGAAACCCTTTGTTTGCCTTTCTGCCCAGAAACGGGGGAGTCAGTGGGGAACTTGTACGTTGGAGGCGTATCTGCGTTCTCGATTTCCTGAGGCGAAGATTCTCCGCATTGATTCAGAATCCCTAGCTGAACCGACTCATCCGGCGTATAGCTGTATGCGTGATTTGGATGGGGTTTTGAGTCAGTATGATATTGTTTTGGCAAGTCCGGTGATTGAAACGGGAGTCAGCATTGAGTTGCAGGGACATTTCACCTCGGTTTGGGGGATTGCGATTGGGGTGCAAAGTGAAAACTCGGTGCGTCAGGCGTTAGGGCGGGTGCGGCAAAATTTGCCTCGGTTCCTGTGGGTGGCGCCTGGTGGGTTTAATCGGGTGGGAAATGGTTCAACGTCGATTCCCGCTTTGTTGACATCGGGACGGCGTTTGACTCAGCTTAATATTCGATTGTTACAACAATCAGATTTTGATGCCCTTGATGATATTGAGACAGGTTTTCAGGCGGAATCGCTATTGTGCTGGGCAAGAATGGCGGTAAGGCATAATGCGTCCATGTTTCAGTATCGCGAATCGGTACTGGCGGCGCTGCGGGAGGAAGGGCATCAGGTGGTTGAGGTTTCGGATCAACAGACGGGAGGAGAGGCTAACCAGACACAGGGGAAGGTTGAAGCGAATTCGCTGACGGCTGCGATCGCGGCGGTGAAAGACCAAAACTATCAAGCAGAATGTTTAGCGATCGCCCGGGCTAAAAATCTCAGTGATCATCAGTATAATACCGGACAAAAACGATTAGTGAAAACCCTTGCTCAACGACGCGCGATTCGTAAGTATGAGTTAAAGCAGCGTTATCGGATTCCGGTTACTGCCCAACTGGTGGCTAAGGATGATCAGGGTTGGTATCAAAAGCTATTGCTGCATTATTTTCTCACGATAGGGCGAGACCATTTGGCGCAACGGGATGCGGCGATGGCACGTCGATTGATTGAATTAGGGGGTGGAAGTATTTTTTTGCCTGACTTTAATCGTTCTCAATTGGGGGCGGCGGTAGGGACGATGGAACTTTTGGGGGTGCCAGTTTTGCTGGCAGATAGGGGGCGTGAGTTACGAGGAACTGATCAGGATTTGAAGGCGATGGCGCGATTGGCACTCATCGGTAGGGCGTCGATTAAAACGACGTTGGGGATTGGATTGGCGTCAAATGCGACACCCATTCGGATTGTCCGGCGTTTGTTGGATAAGATTGGCTATGGACTTCAATGTATTGGTCGTGAAAGTAAGCGTTTAAATCGCGTGCGCGTTTATCAGGTGGTTCATCCATCGGATGGTCGATTTGAGGTATTTCAGCAGTGGTTGGCGCAAAGCTGTGAGGTGCTAGAAAAGTCTCATCAACGACTGGATGCTTGTTCAACAGAGGCAAAAATTGATGCAGGGGTTGACTATGTGCAGCTTTGTCTTAATTTCTCGGATTGTTGATTGTCATTCGCCATTTGTTAAATAATTATTGTACTCTGTGGGGGCGGGTTTAGTAGCTTCTGGGTGATGTCAGAAACGATAGTAGTCATTTATCCTATCAATGGTACTGGCAACTGGCACAAATCCTGACAAAGATAGGCGATAAATCCGGCGCGATCGCAGCTAATCAACAGGCGTTTGATACGGTACAATCCCTCCGGGGTGATATTGTTGCCATGAATGCTGATGTGCGGTTTGCGTTTCAAGATCATTTTGTATTAAGTATATCTATCTCCTCGTTTAACTGTTTATTATCAAATCTGCAAATTCCTCTGCGTACCTCTGCGCCATCCTCTGCGTACCTCTGCGTTAAAAAAATATAATTCTGATACAAACAGATTAAATATTGCGGGTTTTCTGGACGCACATTTATAGGGCGCACGTCGGTGCGCCCCTACGATGCATTGGATTTGTAGCTAGGGATGCCCACGTCAACCCCCCAATGACAAGGCTATGATTCTACAAACTCACCCGACAAACGCCGTTCCACCTCCGCCACCATCAACAGCGTTTTCAACACCGAATCAGGATTCAAACTCATCGAATCAATCCCCTCTTCCACCAAAAACTTAGCAAACTCCGGATAATCGCTAGGCGCTTGACCGCAAATACCAATCTTACGCCCATACTCTTTTGCTGTTTGTATCGCCAACTTCACCATCCGCTTCACACCACGATTGCGTTCATCAAAAATATGCGCCACTAACGCCGAATCTCGGTCTAATCCTAACGTCAATTGCGTCAAATCATTTGACCCAATCGAAAACCCATCAAACACCTGAGCAAACTCATCCGCCTCCATCACATTACTGGGTAACTCACACATCACATACACCTGCAACCCATTCACCCCACGGGGTAAACCATTTTTTGCCATCTGGGCTAACACCTGACGCCCCTCATCTGGAGTGCGACAGAAGGGAATCATCGGAATTACATTAGTTAACCCCATCTCTTCCCTTACCCGCTTTATCGCCTGACATTCCAAAGCAAACGCTTCCCGGTAGTTCGGATCACAATACCGAGACGCCCCTCGCCACCCCAGCATCGGATTATCTTCCTTGGGTTCAAAACTCTGACCGCCTAAAAGGTTAGCATACTCATTACTCTTAAAATCCGACATCCGCACAATCACAGGTTTAGGATAAAACGCCGCTGCAATAATTCCCACCCCACGCGCCAATTTATCGACAAAAAACTGAGGTTTATCGGCATAACTCTTCGTCTTCTGGGCAATTTGCGCCCTCACCGATTCATCCCGCAATTGATGATAATGAATCAACGCCAGAGGATGAATTTCAATATGATTGGCAATAATAAATTCCAACCGTGCTAAACCCACACCATCACAGGGAATTGCGGCTAAACCCAAAGCTTGATCTGGATTCCCCACATTCATTAAGATTTGCGTCCGGGTGCGGGGTAAATTATCTAAAGGAGTTTCTTGCACTTCAAAGGGTAATAACCCCTGATAAACTCGTCCCTCATCTCCCTCCGCACAGGAAATCGTCACCTCTTGACCCGTAATTAATACCTCCGTCGCCTTCCCGCAGCCAACAATCGCCGGAATCCCCATTTCTCGCGCAATAATTGCCGCATGGCAAGTGCGTCCCCCTTGGTTGGTGACAATGGCGCTGGCTTTTTTCATAATCGGTTCCCAATCGGGATCAGTGCGGTTGGTGACTAATACTTCTCCCGGCTCGAAAAGATGAATGTGAGATGCATCCATAATAATATGAGCAGTCCCTTGACCAATTGCCGCGCCCACACTACGCCCCGTAAGTAATACTTGGCTGCGTTGGTTCAACTGATACGTTTTGAGAACCTGTGCCGATTTCTGCGATTGCACCGTTTCTGGACGCGCCTGGACAATAAACAAATCCCCAGTTATCCCATCTTTTGCCCATTCAATATCCATGGGTGTGTAGAGTCCCCGGAGTTGAGAATAATGGTCTTCAATTTGTACCGACCAACGGGCTAATTGTAAGACTTCTTCATCCTGAAGACAAAATTTCTTTTGCTCAGAGGGGGCGACTCGCACATTGCGCGTCAGTCTCGAACCCCCTTCGTCATATATCATTTCAATTTCTTTTGTCCCCAGGCGTTTTTCCAGAATCGGGCGACATCCCTGTTTTAAGGTGGGTTTAAAAACCACGTATTCATCGGGGTTAACCGCACCTTGAACCACCGTTTCGCCCAAGCCGTAAGCGGCGGTAATTAATGCGGTATTTTTGAACCCTGTTTCGGGATCAATGGAAAACATCACCCCGGAACAGGCTAAATCAGATCGCACCATTTTCTGAATCCCCACCGAAAGCGCCACATCAAAGTGGTCAAATCCGTTATGTTCCCGATACGCAATGGCGCGGTTGGTAAACAGGGAGGCGAAGCATTTATGGGTAAATTCCAGAACCCCTTTGAAACTATTTACATTTAAATAGGTTTCCTGCTGACCCGCAAAACTCGCATCGGGTAAGTCTTCCGCCGTCGCTGAGGAACGAACCGCCACATCGGTCCCCTCCCCGTAGCGATCGCACAATTTTTGATAAGCTGTACGAATGGCTTGGGTCAGTTCTCTGGGAAACTCAATACTGAGGATTAACTGTCGCGCTTTTTTCCCATGCTGTTGCAGATTATTCACATCATCCACATTCAAATCTGCAAACAGGTGGCGCAGTTTGGCTTCTAAATCGGCGGTTGCGATAAAGTAACGATAAGCATACGCCGTAATCGCAAACCCGGTAGGAACATTAATTCCCTGGGGAGTGAGTTGTCCAATCATTTCACCCAGAGAGGCATTTTTGCCGCCAACCAAGGGTAGGTCATCCAGTCGGATTTGATCAAACCAGAGGATCAATAATTTATCTTGAGGGACTGGGGTAGAGGTCTGAGGGGTTGAGGTCAGCATAAACTTTTTTTCTTAAAGGGATAATTTAAGTTTAGCTTTATAAAATATTCGGGATCACTAATAGGTTGCGAAAAATTAACAGAAACCTTTGCCATCCTCATACCCTGTTGCCATTTCGCGATCGCTAAAATTGGTGATTGGTGATAGGTAATTGGTGAGTAGGAAAAATTCTTCCTCATCTCCTCTTGCTCCCCAAGCAGGGCGGCTTTAGTCAAGTTATTGGTTTGTTGGGTAAGGTTATCAGTCAAACCCGCCCCTACAAATTGACGCCCCAGCTCCCCCAGCTCCCCCAGCTTCCCCAGCTTCCCCAGCTTCAAGAGTTCCCCCTCCCCGCCCCCCTCAACCCAAAATGCTTCCTAAAAAGTAAAAGATTGGCTGCTTATGTGTAGCCAATCTTGTCCAACATGTATTACAATTTCTCTTTCGACTGAATCTTAATTCACGGGTTCAAAATAGCTCCAGATATCCTCTGGAGCTTTTTCTGTCGTGCTATCATAACAGATTTTTTTCCAAAATGGGGATTTTGCCCCTTGTGTCATAATTTTTGCACAGAGCGTCAGCGTGCATCGATATGGGCAAACTCTTAGCCGGATGTTACGAATTCATCAAAGTCCTGGATACCGATGAATTGGGTCACACCTATTTAGTTATAGATATTCACCTTCAAGAGCATCCTAAATGCGTGGTCAAGCAAATCCGACTCCCGCCAAACTCCTCTCAAACTCGACAACTTATTCTCAGCCGTCTGGAAAAAACGTCACAATTGCTGAAAAAGCTGGGTCAACATGACCAAATTCCCCGATTTATCACCTCATTTGCCCAAACGAACCAGTTTTATCTGGTTCAAGAGTTTATTCCCGGTTATCCCTTAACCGACGAACTCATACCCGGTGATCCGCTGACCGAAAATCAGGTGATTACCCTGTTACAAGAACTCCTCAACCTCTTAGTTTTTGTCCATCAACAGGGTGTAATCTTAGGAAACCTCAAGCCTTCCACGATTATCCGTCGCCAAGGAGATGGCAAATTAGTCCTGACAACGTGGGGAGTTATCCATCAACTGAGTGCCCAAATCGCCCAATCATTCCACCAATCAGCCCCAAATCCGCGCCATCCTACTTCCGTTGATCAATCCTCCAAACCATTCCCAGAACACCTCCAAGTCAATGGCGACTTGTACGCCTTGGGAATAATCGCCATTCAAGCCATGACTGGATTATCCGCCAGTGAGTTAACGGAACTTAAACAAACGAACAATTCTCAACATGAAACCAGCGCTTGGCAAGCTTACACCCAAGTTAGCCCAGAGTTAGCCGCTATCCTGGAGAAAATGGTGCATTCTGATCGCCAGAACCGTTATCACAAAGCGGCGAGTGTACTAGCGGATCTCAGTGGTATCCCGGAGAGCAATCCAATTACTCAATTTTCTCTACCCTCGCTACCAGAAATCAACCCCGCGATCGCGACAATTACGTTTCCTACTCGTCAGTTTAAACCCCAGGTTATCCTCGCGGCTATAGCATTAGTGGGAATCACAGCGTTAATCTTGGCTTATACCCTACACCTTCCGCAACGCCTAATGGCGCAATACTTTCTCCACCAAGGAAAAACCCAAGCACAACAGCCTGAGGTGGCGATTCAATACTATACTCAAGCCATTGCCTATCAGCCGCAAAATGCTACAGCTTACTATCATCGGGGAAAGATTTACGCGGATAGGGGAAAATCTCAGCTAGCCCTGGCTGATTTGTCTCAGGCGATTCAACTCAATCCCCAAAATGCTGACGCCTATTACCAACGGGGAAATCTTCGCCTTGAGTTAAGCGATCGCCTTGGGGCTAAAGCTGATTATACCCAAGTCCTACAACGTGACCCTAATTTTACCCCGGCATGGGTGAATCGAGGTCAGATACAAGCCGAGTTAGGTAACGAAAAAGCTGCCATTGACGATTATACCCAAGCCATTCAACTTCAACCCAATCTGGTCACGGCTTACCTGAATCGCTGTCGTTCCCGTTCTAACCTCGGTAACCAAAAGGGTGCCATTGACGACTGTACCACCGCGATTAATTTACGACCGCATAATGCCCTAGCTTACCAAAACCGTGGCTTAGCCCGTCAGCGTCGGGGAGATATTCGCGGGGCGATAACGGATTATACAGTAGCGATTCAATTGAATCCAGAGGCGGCAGAACCTTACTATAACCGAGGATTAACCCGTCAGGAAATAGAAGATATATCCGGTGCGATCGCGGATTACACCCAAGCCATTAAACGAAATCCTAACTATGCCTCAGCTTACTATGAGCGGGGGTTAGCCCAAGCCCAACTGGGAAATCGGTTAGCCGCGATCAAAGATTTACAGCAAGCGGCTCAACTTTGCCATGATTTAGGTAAACTGGATTGTTATGAAGCGGCGCAGTCTCAACTGTCTAGAGTGTCGGTTCAGTAATAACACTTAGTTGCTCCTAAGAAATAAAAACAGTGGAAACTGCCCTGTTAACCGTTAAGTTGACTGGGATAGTAGTACAATTGGAGATTGTGTCCTTATTCAAAGTTGTTTATGCCGAAACTGAAAAGCCGTAGAGCAGCCGCCAAACGTTTTCGACCCACCGGAAGCGGTAAAATTAGACGACGCAAGGCGTTTAAGAGCCACTTACTGGAGCGCAAAAGCTCAGGACGGAAGCGGCGTCTGTCGAAATTGAGTTTGGTCAATGAACGGGATGCTGATAATGTGCGCCTAATGCTTCCCTATTTTTAGACCACTAAAACGAATAACCATCTAGTTAGTATCAATTAGGAACAGTCAATGACAAGAGTAAAACGCGGTAACGTTGCACGTAAACGACGCAAGAAAATTCTCAAGCTGGCGAAAGGATATCGGGGTTCTCACTCCAAACTCTTCCGTACAGCTAATCAACAGGTGATGAAAGCACTGCGGAACGCTTATCGCGATCGCCGCAAGCGCAAGCGGGATTTTCGCCGTCTCTGGATTACTCGTATCAATGCGGCGGCTCGTCAGAATGGCATAAGCTACAGTCAGCTTATCGGTCAGATGAAAAAGGCAAATATTCAGATCAATCGCAAGATGTTGGCACAATTAGCTGTGTTAGATCCGGCGAGCTTTCACAAGGTTGTAGAACTGGCTAGCCAAGGCGCAAAGTAAGTTCGACAAGGGAGATGAGGGAGATCAGGGAACGGTGTAGAGACGTGCCATGGCACGTCTGGAAGATGAGGGTGGACTTTGACATGAATAGCTGCTTTCGTTCCCTAAACTCACCCCTACAAGCTTTCGTTCCCTTGAGCGAAGCCAAGGGCTAAGTCGGGGCGGGTTTAGTCAAATCTGGGTTAAGGAAGAAATGATAGTAGTGAAACCCGCCCCGACAAACCAGGTTATATCGAGCGTTGCGAAGGTTTCCCCAATCACCAATCACCAATCCCTAACCCCAGATAGATGATCGCCCAAAGGTTTTTAAATGTCGGTGTAGCACTTGGATTGATTGGGATGACTCTCGTACAACCCCCATCAGCTTATCCGGCTGAATTGGCAGAAATTGAGCAACGGGGTCAATTAATTGTTGCGGTAAAAGATAATGTGCGTCCTTTGGGCTTTCGTGATGCGACGGGAACGCTACAAGGACTAGAAATTGATATTGCTCGACGACTGGCGAAAGAACTGCTGGGGAGTCCAGAGGCTGTGGTTTTGCAGCCTGTGACGAATCGCGATCGCTTGAGTGTGGTATTTGAGGATCGGGTTGATATTGCGATCGCTAGAGTAACGGTAACGGATTCTCGCGCTCGCTTGGTCGATTTCAGTATCCCTTACTATTTGGATGGTGCAGGGATTATTACGAAAGATGCCTCAATCAATCTGTTGAGCGATTTAGACAACCAAACCATCGCTGTCCTTAAGGGTTCGAGTACAATCGCGGTGATCAAGTATGCTTTACCCAATGCCCAATTAGTCGGCGTTGACTCCTACCAAGAGGCGCTGTTGCTCATTGAGGCGGGAGAAGCCAATGCATTTTGTGCCGATCAAAGTGTTCTGACTGGATGGGTGCAGCAATACCCAGACTATCGATTGCTCCCCTATCGCCTATCTGGTGCAGCCTTGGCGGTGGTTATGCCTAAAGGATTGCAGTATACCGCACTGCGACAACAAGTCAATCAGGCGATCGCACGTTGGCACGCCGAAGGGTGGTTAGCTGAACGTGCTGCCGCTTGGGGTTTACCATGAAGAGTGGAAACCCCTCCCCTATAGTTGCACGGAATTACAGGATTATGGATGAAACTCTGCCACAAATTTATCTAATCATATTGTTAGTCCTGCTTGGTGTTGCAGCATTGGCGGTAATCCGCCAAGTCTTCAAAACCCGTAAAATCGAAAGCACCCTCTCAAAGCTGGAGAGAAAGCTGCAAAAAGAGCGGGGGACAGTCCAAGACTACTACGAGTTGGGCAGTATCTATCTAGACAAGAAACTCTTTGCTCAAGCCGTTATCCTATTCCAAAAGGGACTTAAAGCTCCAGATGCTTCAGAAACCAACCTAGCTCCGGTTCATAATGCCCTCGGTTTTGCCTACTTTGCCCAAGATCAGTACGATATTGCCATTCGCCAGTATAAGGAAGCCTTAAAACTAGAGCCAGATTATGTGACTGCTCTCAATAACTTGGGTCACGTTTACGAGCGCAAGAAGCTAACCGCTCAAGCGTTGGAGGCTTATGAAGCAGCGCTCAAGTATGAACCGAAGAATGAGACAGCCAAGCGCAGAGCTGAATCCCTCCGCAAGCGGCTAGTGCCATCCAGCAGCTAAATTTTCTGCGGCTTGAACCCTACATAGATCCTATAGAGACGTTGCCGGCAACGTCTCTACAGGTTGACAGGCTATTCCAGACTCATCTATTTTGTGCAGAAAAACTACCCAGATTATTACCTCACTCTGCTAGTTTTAGAACAACCTTTACATAATTATTAATTATTGTTAACATAAAGTAATAAAGGTAATCAATTAAGGGCAGGATTAGTTCGCTATGGGATTTCTAAGTAATTTATTTGGGTTAAAGAGCAAGTACGTCGATGAGGAGACAGACGAAGCAGAACAGGCGACAGAAGCCCAAAAGCGACAAGCCTACTTTTTAGAGCCGGATGACGCCAAGACATTCGGTGATATTAACTATATGCGATCGCCCACATCTGTGAAGAAGCGATTTGCCAAAAAGAAAGATAACCTAGGGGAGGGCTTAGAACAGGTGTTAGAAACCTCTGCTTTTGGGCAAGTCATCCGTTCCAATAAGCAAATCAGCGCTACTCCTGAACCTCTACCAACTCCTCAAAACCAGCCAGTGAGTGAGCCACAGCCAAAGAGTTTTGAGCGCCGCCGCGCTGGTGCTAGCGATTCCAGCATGGATATGTTCCGTAAAATGGCTCGTGACATGAAAAAGTAGGGGTTTGGTAACCAAACCCCTATGGCGTGGTGAAGATGTCAATCTAAGATAATTTTCACCTACTCCGGCAAGGAAGCCCCCGTTGTAATCTGTGATTCAACGCGGGCAGGAATTGCCAGTTCGTTAAAGTTTGAATTATACTCATTTTCGTGAGTTTTGGATAAATGTGAAGCAAGTATTGACAATAGTTGTAAGACTTCAACCCACCGAAGAGCAACAAAGGCTGCTCATGGAAACGGCGGGAAGTTTTGCTGCCGCTTGTAACGCGATAAATGCCACAGTTAACCCAAAGCTAACGAATCGAAATTCAATCCAGGCAGTTTGTTACCACGATATCAAAGCCCAATTTAGGCTGACATCAAACCATGTAGTGAGAGTTTGTGCCAGGGTAGCCGCCAATCGCTTAACAGCCAAACACAAAGGCAAAAAAGTGAACGCTTTTAAGCCAACAAGTTTTGAGTGTGATGCCAGAACATTTCAGTTTTTCGAGAAAGACTGGACAGTAAGCCTAAGCACGATTGGGAAGCGGGTAAGGTGTCCGCTTCGTGCCAGTAACTATCACCGGGGCAAATTGACAGGAAAAAAACCAACCAGCGCTCAGGTGTGCCTTCATCGGGACGGGTATTGGTATGTGCATATACAAATCAAAACTGAGCCGCCCAAACCGATTAAATCAAACATTGTGATTGGGGTAGACTTGGGACGCAGGGAGATAGCGAAAACCAGTACAGATAAAGGATGGGAGGGAAAGCAACTAAACAAGACCAGAGATAAATACGCCAGAGTGAGAGCTTCTGTACAAAAGAAAGCAACCCAAGGCACAAGGACAACAAGGCGAAGATGCCGGACTATCTTGAAACGGTTATCGGGGCGCGAGAGAAGATTTCAGAAATGGATAAACCACAATATCAGTAAATCAATCATAGAACAAGCCAAGGCATTAAAGTCGGCGGTGGCGATTGAAGACTTAACCGGAATCCGGGAACGAACCAATGAAAAACCCAGGACAAAGAGCGAAAGAAGACGGTCAAATTCCTGGGCATTCTATCAGTTAAGGATATTCCTAGAGTACAAAGGAAGAAAGGAAGGAATTGAGATTATCGCCATACCGCCAGCCTATACCAGCCAGACCTGTCATTGTTGCTTGCATATTGGACAGAGAACTAACAAGCAGTTTAAATGCACAAACTTGGTGTGTGGATGGCTAGGGGATGCGGACTTGAATGGAGCAAAAATGATTGAGTTATGGGGCTGTGCAGTAAACCAGCCTGGAGGCTCGGAACTATTGTCCTGTGCAATAGAACCAGGGCTACTAAAAGCCCACACTAACCCTTCCGGGTATAGTGTTGGGTAGTTTACACCCTGACGGGGCGACAAACTTTTGCTGTGCTTATCACCCCGTCAGAGAACTTAAACTTAGCTTTGCAGCTCGTTGAATTTGGCGCGAATGGTTTCCACCCGTTGGCGGTTTACACCTAAATCGGATTGTCCTAAACGGGATGCCGAACGAACATGGATAACATTGGCACCTTCATCTAGGAAAAATTCTACATCATCGACAAATCCCATAAGCTTAGTTGTGAATTCAGCGTAGAGATAATTGTCGGTTTCCGTGATAATTTTGGTTTTTTCCATATTTTCAATCACGGTTTTGAGGTCAGCTATTGCCTTAGCTGGTGTTGATTTGTAGGTTAATGGCTCAATTTGATGTTGGGCATCTTGATCTTGAGAGTTGACACAATTTGGCGTACTTGGACAAGGAGTTAACTTCCCTGACTCAATACCAAGATTTGTGGGTCGTTTTCCAGCAAACATAGCTCCTCCCGAAACAGTTAAGGTTACGCCTATAGAACAGGCAACAATGAAAATTAAAGCAATACAGATGATTAGAATAGATCTAATCGGGGAGCGTTTTTGAGCTTCTAAGGTCATAGTATTTGTCCTTTGTCATTTGTCCTTTGTCCTTTGCCTTAATTCATCATTCAGACAGGCTGGGTTTGAGGGAAAGTTACCATCAAGAGCGAGAGGAAATTACATCAACCTGCCCCTACTCCCCTTAAAACCTCACCATTTTACCCATCAAACGTCAAGGCTTGACCACGTATATCTGTGTGCAGTTTTCCCCGTTCATAAACCACTTGACCCCCAACAATAGTCATCACAGACCATCCGGTCAAGTTCCAGCCTTCAAAGGGACTCCAGCCACATTTAGTTAACAGTTCCTCTCGCCGCACCGGACGGTAATTTTCTAAGTCTACCAAGACCAAATCTGCATCATAACCGGGAGCGATCGCGCCTTTTTTGGGAATGCGATAGGCTTTAGCCACAGCCGTAGACATCCAGTTCGAGACTTGGGCAATAGTACAGCGTCCTTGTATAGCTTGGGTGAGCATTAATGCTAAGGATGTCTCCACTCCTGGCATTCCCGATGGACTATTGGGATAGGTTTGGGCTTTTTCTTCCAGGGTATGGGGGGCGTGATCCGTAGCAATAAAGTCGATGACACCATCTAATAGGGCTTGCCAAAGGATGGCATTATCCTGAGGCGATCGCAAGGGGGGGTTCATTTGCGCTAAGGTGCCGATTTTCTCGTAGGCGCTGGTATTCAAGAGCAGGTGTTGGGGAGTGACTTCGGCGGTTACCCAACTGGGTTTATCCCGACGTAGTAACTCGGCTTCCTCCCCTGTAGACAGATGCAGAATATGCAGCCGTCGCTGATACTTTTTCGATAGTTTTAGGGCGAGTTGAGTCGCATTCAGGGCGGCTTGATTATCTTGAATCTGGGAGTGAATCGCCGGATCATTAATGCCAGCAAATTTTTCCCGCCGTTCCCGGATTCGGGCTTGATCTTCAGCATGAACAGCAATCAGCCGGGTTCCTTGGGCAAAAATGGGTTCAAGGGATTCCTCGCTCTCCACTAATAGCCCCCCACGCATCGAACCCATAAATATCTTAATCCCACAGGTCGGCTGTGCCTCACGCAGATCGGGCAAATTTTCTGGCGTCGCGCCAATAAAAAAGCCGTAGTTAACCAAGCACTTCTCAGATGCCCGTTTCAGCTTATCGTCTAAGGCGGCTTGAGTCGTGGTTAGGGGGCGAGTGTTGGGCATTTCCAGAAATGAGGTAACGCCTCCCTTGGCACAAGCACAACTGGCGGTAAATAAGTCTTCCTTATGTTCTAAGCCCGGTTCGCGAAAATGAACTTGTGGATCGATGACTCCCGGCAACAATGTTAACCCAGTCGCGTCGATTTCCCTATCTGCCGAAGCTGAAATGTCTGGGGCAACCTGGACAATTTCTCGACCACGAGTGAGGACATCTGCGAGCAAAATGTCCCCTGTTGGCATGAGAATACGAGCATGGCGGATTAATAAGCAAGAGTCAGAGGACATAAGAAAATGCTAAAATTCCCAATAGCTTCAGTATTTCTACTTTAAAGCGAATTTTGTCCAGATACTAGAGGAACAGCTTCGGTTACAACCGCTTCGGTTAAATTAGAAGAGATGAGCCTCTAATTGGCTGATTTTCCTCCATCGTCCAACTCGTGATTGCTTAAGGTGATTAAACGGCTATGACTCGTGTCCCAAATCGAGATCAGGAAAAACAATCGGTACAAAAAGCTGAAAATCCGTGGGTAGAGGGATTCAAGACGATTGGCTTGAGTGTTTTTCTCGCGATCGGGATTCGCAGCTTTGTGGCAGAAGCGCGATATATCCCTTCTGGTTCTATGGAACCGACCCTACAGATTAACGATCGCCTGATTATAGATAAGATCAGCTATAACTTCCGTCAACCCCAGCGAGGAGATATTGTTGTTTTTTCTCCCACAGAGGCGCTCAAGCAGCAAAATTTCAAAGACGCCTTTATCAAGCGGGTGATTGGGCTTCCTGGTGAAACCGTCGAGGTGAAGGGGGGACGAGTATACGTCAATGGTCAAGCATTGCGGGAACAATATATCGAAGAGGAACCCGAATACAGCTACGGACCTGTTACTGTACCAGAGGACAACTATTTGGTTTTGGGAGATAACCGCAATAATAGCTACGACTCTCACTACTGGGGCTTTGTCCCGCGTAAAAATATTATTGGCAGAGCAATTGTCCGCTTTTGGCCCATTAGTCGGGTTGGTGAAGTTGATGTGATCGAGTCTATTGCTCCAGAAGCTTCTCCTTGAACAGAGAACCTTGACCTCTCCCTGCATAAATGACCTCCATTCAGCGACCATCCCTAAAAAGGTGGCGTGGTGAGGAATCACCTTTCTTACAGGAAGGTGAGGATGTCAATAGGGATTCTATAAGGATACTACGGGACCGATTGAAATCACGTCCCTTTGCAACTCCCTAACCTGCCTTCATCCAGAGATACAAAAAACTGTCTGATCTTTTCGTCTCGTAAGTTCAACCATTTCTCTAGCTGTCTGCTGTAGGCTTTCGCCTTGTCTTTCCCGTCCGGGTTATTCAATAGCACAGTTATTTTGCCTGGTTAATATTGTCTGGATTGATATTCGTTCTGCATATTCTCTTAGCAAAACCTTTTCGCACCAGACAGTTGATATTGTATTCTTATTGGTACATCATTCCCACCCCTTGCACGCGCTCTCGGATTTCTACCAAAGAAAAAAATGAGCCGAGTTTTTCTGCTTGATCAATCTGATAGAGATGTTCGATTGTTTTGGGTGTTATACAAAATCCGGGGAACGCTACCCCCGTTATAACCTAGTCCGCGCAGGCGGACTTTGTTTGTGTAGCAGCGATTTCAATCGCCTCTTCTTGCTGTTCAAACTGGCCTCCGTAGCTGGCAAAGCGTACATCAAACTTAATATAGTTGAGTTTATTTCCACTAATTTACTTAAATTCCATGTTGCTGGGAAGAATACTAACCTACTCCGTTGCATAATGTATATCTTACCAGTCTCGGCGATAAGATAGAAGAACAAAAAAAATGATTAAATCTTAAATCTAATAGATCGGGTTAAAAAGCTAGAATTAATCAAAAATCTAATAATTTAAACTGACAAAATAAATAGTATTGTTTTATACAATTTAACCCCAAAAGATTGTTAATTTTAGTATATTATTGTAACCTTACCCAATTTTAATGGTTATCTGGCGACAAATACAACTATTGGATAGAGTTGACGAGTATAATTTTTAACCAGCTAATCCCTTAACCGGACAAACTGGGAAGAGGTTGATGATATGGAAAAAATAACTCATCTGTTGCGGACACAGGCACAGGAAAATGGGGAAACTGGAAAACTAGGTTCCAAGGGAATACTGAAGTCTTTGGGCAGATTGACCCGTCCGAGTCGCTCAAAATTGGCAGGATACATCAGAATAGGCAGTGTAGCGCTCACCAGTTGTGTCTGGCTGGGTTGGGGTAGTGACGCCGTTGCCCAAATTATCCCCGATGCAACCTGGGGAGCCGAACAATCGGTTCTTACCCCTAATGTTCCACTCCCTAACGGTTTAGCTGATTTTCTGATTGAGGCGGGAGCAAGGCGTGAGGCTAACTTGTTCCACAGTTTCGAGCAATTTGATATTGGAGAAGGGCAGAATGTCTATTTTGATTCTCCCCAGGGAATTGAAAATATTTTTAGTCGGGTCAGGGGAAATGATGCCTCAGATATTTTGGGGACGCTGGGTGTCAATGGTGGAGCGAATCTGTTTTTTATTAATCCCAATGGCATTATCTTTGGCAGAAATGCTTCCCTGGATGTTCAGGGTTCGTTTGTGGCAACGACAGCTAATGGGATTCAGTTTGGGGAGCAGGGATTTTTTAGTACCACACAGTCAGAGGTTCCTTCGCCGTTACTGACAGTGAATCCTTCGGCGTTTCTGTTTAATCAAATCACGCCAGGAACAATTGAATCGCGCTCCATTAAACCTGTAGGATTAGACTCATTCAACCTACCAAAATTTGGTTTACGAGTTCCTGATGGTCATAGTCTACTATTGGTGGGTGGAGACATTCTAATTGATGGTGTTATTCAGTCAGGAAATTATCTCAATGAGTTGGGAGAAGGATTGACGGCTTTAGATGGTCGAATAGAATTAGCGGCAGTTGCGGGTTCTGGAACAATCGGATTGGATATCAATGGCAATATCTTCTCGTTGGCTGTTCCTCCAGAAATACCACGAGGAGATATATCCTTGACTAATAGCGCTTTTGTGACTACGTCTGGCGAAGCTGGGGGTGATATTCAACTGTGGGGAAAGCAAATCAGTTTAACAGATATTTCTGCAATTTCCTCCGGTTCTTTTGGTGCTGGCAAAGGCGGTAACTTGATAGTCAATGCTTCAGAATTGGTAGAAGCCAGTAGCTTGGGTAGTGGCTTTTTTACAAGCAGCTTCGGAAGTGGAGACGGAGGAGATGTGACAATTACGACGCCTGTTTTACAACTCAGCGAGGGGGCAGTAATTACAACAGATGCTAGGGGTATAGGTAATAGCGGGAATTTAGTTATCAATGCCTCGGAGTTGGTGCAACTCAGTGGTGATGTCTTAGTTGAGGGTGAGGATATGGATACACTGTTTCCCAGTGCTCTGAGA
>NZ_JAVKEW010000189.1:0-24355 GCF_040226375.1 Coleofasciculus sp. G2-EDA-02
CTCCGGTTTTCACCCATTTCTGGGGTAAAGTTAGCCTCGCCAAGGTTATCGGTCGGTAACTGTCCAAAAAGCACTGTTTCAGTGACCTTAAAACTGTTTAACTTTTCGGTTCTAGAGCAGCAAACTGGCTATCGCATCCGCAGGTAGGTCTTTAACACTTGCCGATAACGTAGTGCGCTTAGCACTTAGGCTGGTAAGCACAGCTTTAACTTACTTGGCTAAAGCTCCGTGTCCCTTCGCTTCGCTTATCGGGCAAGCTTTAGACCGGGGTTGCTTACCGGGTATCAGACGGTATCAACCGCTTCATACTCGAACTTGATTTCCTTCCACAGTTCGCAAGCGGCGGCTAATTCAGGACTCCATTTACAGGCTTCGCGGATAACATCGCCGCCTTCACGCATCAGGTTGCGTCCTTCATTACGGGCTTGGATGCAAGCTTCTAAGGCGACACGGTTAGCCGTTGCACCGGGAGCGTTACCCCAGGGGTGACCCAGAGTACCACCACCGAATTGCAGACAGGAATCATCGCCAAAGATTTCCACCAGCGCTGGCATGTGCCAAACGTGGATACCACCGGAAGCGACCGGCATTACACCGGGCATGGATGCCCAGTCTTGGGTGAAGTAAATACCACGTTCGCGATCGCGCTCGATATGATCTTCCCGCATCAGGTCAACAAAACCCATGGTGATGCCTTTTTCACCTTCGAGCTTACCCACAACGGTACCGGAGTGCAGGTGGTCACCACCGGACATCCGCAGACATTTGGCAAGCACCCGGAAGTGAATGCCGTGGATCTTTTGACGGTCGATTACCGCGTGCATCGCCCGGTGGATGTGTAGTAGTACACCATTGCGACGACACCATTGCGCCAACGTGGTGTTCGCTGTGAAGCCACCCGTCAGGTAATCATGCATGATAATCGGCGTACCGATTTCCTTGGCGAACTCCGCCCGCTCCATCATTTGTTCGCAGGTGGGGGCGGTGACATTCAGGTAGTGACCTTTCATTTCACCCGTTTCGGCTTGGGCTTTTTCAATTGCCTCTTGCACGAATAGGAAGCGATCGCGCCAGCGCATGAAGGGCTGGGAGTTAATATTTTCGTCGTCTTTAGTGAAGTCTAGACCGCCGCGCAGACATTCATAAACGGCACGACCATAGTTCTTCGCCGACAAACCCAACTTCGGCTTAATCGTGCAACCCAACAAGGGACGCCCGTACTTGTTCAACTTATCGCGCTCAACCACGATCCCGTGAGGGGGTCCTTGGAAGGTCTTCAGATAAGCCACTGGAATCCGCATATCTTCTAGACGCAGGGCTTTCAGGGCTTTAAAGCCAAACACGTTCCCCACAATAGAGGTCAGCATGTTGGTTACAGAACCTTCTTCAAACAGATCCAATGGGTAAGCGACGTAGCAGATATATTGATTATCTTCCCCACGGACTGGCTCAACTTCATAGCAACGACCTTTGTAGCGATCCAGGTCTGTCAACAGGTCTGTCCAAACCGTTGTCCAAGTTCCGGTGGAAGACTCAGCCGCTACAGCTGCACCCGCTTCTTCTGGAGGCACCCCAGGCTGCGGGGTCATCCGAAAAGCTGCCAGAATATCTGTATCTTTAGGAGTGTAATCCGGAGTGTAATACGTTAATTTATAATCCTTGACCCCGGCATCATACCCAGCTTTTGACTGAGTTTTTGTTTTAGCGTAAGACATGTTTTCCTTCCTTAGGAACTACTGAATGTTGCGACAAGCTAAACCCATAGACATTTTTAACGATTTTATGCCCTTAGTTAAAGACTAAAATCGCTAAAATGACTCTGAAAATTAGCCCGGATTGGGTGCATCCCCACACCCAACCTGCTCATTTTGGTTTTTGGTGTCTGAATTACCTATTATCTGCCATTTTGGGTCAAAAAACTTGACTCAGCCAAGACATTTTTTTATTGAGCGGATCAGGATAAGAGTAATTATCCCACAGCACCAAACTATTGCTTGATATGGGCTTCTCTCCCCTTATGGCTTTAGGTGGCATCCTTGTGGCGATTCATTTCACGCCAAATTGAAAAATTATAGCGTGTTCGCGAAGCGGCACGACGTGCAGCTCCTTGCCAGACAAGTGAAATTTTCAGCAACTTTGTTAATATACCAAAGAATTCAATAAGTTTAACTTCAAATATTCTTGAGAATTGTATAAGGTACTATTATAAATCAACGAAATGTTAAATATTATTAACTTTCTGTTACAAAATAACCAATCTGGGACGTATTGAGGTAATGATTTTATAGTCTAGGATGAAACAGCACTCCGACTAATATAGATATAGATATAGAAAAACTATCCCAATAGTCTCAGACAACATGGCGTCTTTGAATGCCCCGATTCGTCTTTTCATCGGTGCTACCCTGCTAGGGTTAGGGTTGCCCTTGGCAAGCTTAACCGCTCCTCTATGGATGGGGAGTGAGCCGAACCAAGGACTGGCACAAGTGACCCTAGCTCAAACCGAACTGGGGACAGCCCCCGACTATCAAGGTGCGCCCCCTCCCCCTGGAGGTGCCCCGTTACCTCCCGAACGCTTGCGACGACAAGTAGAACCCCTATCCATCGATTTTCGCGTCCCCGCGTTGCAACCCGACTACACAGGTGACCTCTGGGTGGGAACCTACTCAGGACTTGCCCGAATTGACCCGAACACCGGACGACTGAAAGCCCGTGTTGATTTACCAAACTACACCATTGACGCCTTAGCCCAAGACCGGGTAGGACGAATTTGGCTGGGAACTTATGAAGGATTGTTACGAGTAGATCCCCGCAGTAATGAGGTTACCGCACAAAACTTTACATTACCCTCGAATCGAGTCTTATCCTTACAAATAGATCGGCGTGGGTATCTCTGGGTAGGAAGCGATCGCGGTTTGGCTATGATTAGTCCCGACAAAGGATTATTGATGACCACGGTGCAAGAACTCCCCGGCGTCAGCGCCAATGCTCTGACATTAGATCAAGAGGGTCAACTTTGGGTGGGTACATTAGAAGGATTAGTGCAAGTCGATACCGCCAGTGCTTTTGTGATTCGGCGGATTGGCAATCTACCTGGAACCATTGTCCAAACCCTCACCACAGGACCTGATGGCAAGCTGTGGGTGGGTACTCCCAGTAGTCTTTTGGTAATTGACCCCAACAATCCCTTTGCCGAACCGCGTTCGGTGACTCCGTTACGGGGGCGTAGTGTAACAGCGGTGCGCTTTGCTCTAGATGGTAGTGTTTGGGTAGGTACGGAAAGTGGCTTGTTAAAAATCAGAGCAGAAACGGGAGCCGTGTTGGGAGAACTATCCGATCTTCCCTCAGACTATATTCTTTCCCTGTCCCCAGATGTAGGGAATAAATTATGGGTGGGAACGACGGAAGGACTAGCCTGGGTTAGCCTATCCACGGGTCAAGTTAGACCCCATTTAGCGTTTGTGAAAAATCCGCCAGAGACGTTTTAGTTTTTGGTCATTTGTCATTTGTCATTCGTCATTTATTCAGGAAGTCATCATTCATAATTTAGACGGGGCGGGTTTAGTTCCGTTAGTGGTTTGAGCCGGAGCGTTATCGGTAAAACCCGCCCCTACAGACGCGCCATGTCCGACTAGCGAAGCGAAGGATCAAAATTTCCCTAATGGTAAATATCCAGCAACTGAAACAATGGAAACAACAAGGGCGTCCGTTGGTCGTCTTGACCGCTTGGGATTATGCGATCGCGCAATTATTAGATGCGGCTGGAGTGGATATTATTCTGGTTGGGGATTCCTTGGGAATGGTCACCTTGGGGTATGAGACGACATTACCTGTGACGTTGGAAGAGATGCTACACCATGCTAAAGCCGTGCGTCGGGGTGTAAAACAGGCGTTCGTGGTGTGCGATCTACCCTTTTTGAGTTATCAGGAAAGTCTCCAACAAGCGATGCATTCGGCGGGGCGGGTATTGAAGGAAACCGGGGCGCAGGCGGTGAAGTTAGAAGGCGGACATCCAGCCATAGCCCAAACTGTAGCCCATTTAACGGCGGCGGGAATTCCAGTTATGGGTCATGTCGGGTTGACACCGCAGTCGGTACATCTGCTAGGTTATCGTCAGCAAGGGAAAACAGAAGCAGCGGCGGAGCGGATTTTGGCAGAAGCGATCGCGCTTGAGCAAGCGGGTGTTTTTGCCCTGGTTTTAGAGCATATTCCGGCTGATTTAGCTAGGAAGATTACACAAACCTTAACCATTCCCACGATTGGTATTGGTGCTGGAGCCGATTGCGACGGACAAGTATTAGTTACCGCCGATTTACTAGGACTTTCAGAACGTCAGCCACCCTTTGCGAAGTTATATGCAAATTTGCGGCAAATGATTACGCAGGCGGTGCAAGACTATAGTCATGATGTGCGAGAGCGACAGTTCCCAGAGGGGAAGTAGTTGACTTCTCCCGCGACTAAAGTAAGCAGGATTCTAATATATGTTCACTCCTATCTTTATCCTATACTGACAGGAGTTTCTAGATGGTACATCGGTCGGGTATTCTTGATTCAGGGAAAACATCCCAGGGGCGACTTGCCGGATTTAATTAACCTCACCCAACCTTTAATTATATCGGATAGCCCTCCATGGGATTTATCTGCCGGATGAAACATTCCAGGCAGGACAGCTTATCCTAAAAGAGCAGGGTAGAATGTAAAGATTATGGCATCTGTTCCCAATCCCTCCCTCGATGCGGGTTTAGCGGCTCTCAAACAGGGCAATTACGCGGCGGCGATCGAACACCTAGAAGGTGTCTGCGAGATTGAGTTAGATGAAGCCATCGTCTCCCGCGCCAGTGTCGCCCTAGTCAAGGCTTATCGCCAAAGTGGTGATACCCAAAACGCGATCGCGCTTTGCCAAACCCTCACCCAAGATCTCAATCCTAAGGTGCAACAATGGGCGAGAAATACCTTACCGGAACTCATGGCGGAATCCCCGCCTCCAGCCAATCATACGGGTTTTACGCCAGAAGAAGACACTTCAGCGAATCCTACCGGATTTGTTCCCCTAAACTCCCCCTCCTCCCCCGCCAAACCTGGAACGATTAAACAGCGGTTAACTGATTCGGCTAAACGCCTGTTTGCAGGTGGCAAATCGCGACAACACTCTTCAGGAAATCAACCTCCTCCTCAACCCTCATCCCAACTCCCGGTTGCTTTCACACCCCCTTCAGCACCCTCCCTATTTTCCGCCAGCCCTCGGTTTCGTAACTTAGGGCGTGCGGAAAACTGGAGTCCATTTAAACGCCCGAAATTAAGGCGATTGGGGTTAATTGGGGTAGGAAGTGCGATCGCGTTTGCTTGGTTGCTGCGTTTCTGGTTAGAGTTTTTAATGGCAACCACCAACACTATTTTGGTGCAATTGCCGCTATTATCACCGATTCAATGGTTCTACCGTGATCCTACTCAGGTTTTAGCTGTCTTAGGGATTGTGACGCTAATCGTCTCTCCCTGGTTAATGGATTGGCTATTAAGACAGGTGTATGGATTAGAACCTCTTTCCGTAAGCCAACTGGCGGCGCGATCCTCAGAATCGGCTAAAACTATCCAACGCTTTTGCCGTCAACGCCGTTTACCGTTACCGACGCTGGGTATTTTACCCACACAAGCGCCTTTAGCGATAACCTATGGTAATTTACCGCGCACGGCTCGAATTGTCGTCAGTGAGGGCTTATTGACACAACTCGCTGAAGATGAAATCGCCACGATCTATGCGACTCAGTTGGGGCATATTGTTAACTGGGACTTTATCTTAAGTTCTCTAGGAATATTAATTCTCCAGTTTCCCTATCTCCTATATATATATGTTGCCCAAGGGGGAGAACAGTTAGCGGAGTGGATTCGGGGCAAATATCCCGCCACTCAACGAGTGTTACCGCCCATGTGTTTAGGAATATCAAGTATTATTTCCAGCTTAGGTTACGCCACCTACTGGCTACTGCGCCTCCCCCTGCTATGGTTTTCCAGGATTAGAATTTACTATAGCGATCGCGTGGCGATAGAAACCACCGGAAATCCCAACGGCTTAACCCGGGCGCTATTGAAAATCGGCTTAGGAATGAGTGATGCAATCCATCAAGCCGAACAAACCCGCCCCTTGTGGGAAAGCTTTGATTTAGTATTACCCGTAGGATACCGACAAGGATTACTCTTAAGCAGTTGTTCGCCCCATGTCCCCTTTGAACGGGTTTTACAGTGGGAATGTACCAACCCCTACCGTCACTGGTTAATTATTACAGCGGCTCATCCACTTTTAGGCGATCGCTTGCATTTGTGCGCCCGTTATGCTTATGAGTGGCGACTGGGGACAGAATTGGATTTACCCATACCACCACCGCCAATACGGGATAATAAAACACGCTGGTTGAAACTAATTGATAGTTATAAAGCCTTTCCTTTATTCCAAAGTGTTCTATTAACTGGATTCGTTGTAGGTGTTGTACTGCGAGTGGTATTCTGGCTACTCGGTATTCTCAGTGATTTGTTATCTCGCAAGTGGATAACTGGATTCTGGCGGCTAATATGGTTACACAACGCTGGGTCATTTCTGGATGCTTGTATCCTAATTGCATTTAGTTTAAGTATTATTCTCTGGATTAATCGTTACTTTCCCGATATCAAACCTGCGGCGATTCGTCACCAACCCAGCTTAGAACAAATGTTAGCTGATCCGAATGCGTTACCCTCTACCCATCAACCTGTGGAATTTACAGGTAAACTTTTAGGGCGGCGCGGATTGCAGAATTGGTTAGGCGTGGATTTAATTATTGAAACGGATAGTGGTTTAGTTAAACTGCATTACTTTTCAATTTTAGGTTCTCTGGGTAACTTACTCCCCCTGGGAACTCGCCCCAGTGATTTAGTCGGTGAATCGGTGACAGTAATGGGTTGGTTTCGGCGGGGAGTTACGCCTTGGATTGATGTGGAAACATTGAGTACATCAGAGGGTAAAGTCAGTCGCGCCCATTATCCGTTATGGTTAGTGATTCTGGCTGTAGTGGCGGCGATATGGGCATCTTATTTAATTTGGACATTACCCGCATAGATGTTTGTCACCCCCGTTTACCACGGCGATTAAAATCGGAAGTATGTCAAATGTCACTAAATTCACCCTTTTGTAGGGGCGGGTTTAACTACTAACGTTTGTTGTCACCCTGATGTCACTAAACCCGCCCTTTTGGTAGGAGTGAGCCTTAGTAACCCTCGTTTATCACGGCGATTAAAATCGCTGCTACACAAACAAAGTCCGCCTACGCGGACTGGGTTATAAAAGGGGTGGCTAACTCGGATTTTGTATAACATCTTTTGTCACCTTAATGTCACTAAATCCACCCTTTTGTCGGGGCGGGTTTAACCATTAACGTTTGTTGTCACCCTGATGTCACTAAACCCGCCCTTTTGGTAGGAGTGAGTTTACCACGGCGATTAAAATCGCTGCTACACAAACAAAGTCCGCCTACGCGGACTGGGTTATAACAGGGGTGGCTAACTCTGATTTGGTGTAACATTTTTTGTCACCTTAATATCACTAAATCCACCCTTTTGTAGGGGCGGGTTTAACTACTAACGTTTGTTGTCACCCTGATGTCACTAAACCCGCCCCGACTAACAACCATAATCCTGGCGACAAAAACCAAGCCTAACGGGATCAGGTTTGAAACTGTTCCCTCCCCTCACCACAAGACTTATTCAGCAGACCCTAATTAACAGCATATTCGGTGAATTGGCGTTTAAAGGGGGAGTGAAAGCCGATTACGATATCGCTTTTCGGGATTCCCATTTCTACGAGTTCGGCTGCAATGTCGTTTTCTGTACCGTTGTGTTGAAGCCAGATTTTTCCGTCTTTAATATTAAGATGTAAAATACAACCATAGATCCGTCGTTCGCCCTGCCAACCAATATGCACAAGTTGGTAGTGATCTCTAGTCGTGTCGAAAATAAGTTCGGTTTCAACCTCTTGATCGTCACGGCTAAATGCGGCATAATCTTGCAGGAGTTTCTGCACAATTTCACGGTATTGATCTAGTTTAGCCATTGGTCAATAACCTCCTGTTGTGGTTTGTAAACAATTAATTTTAATTGTTGGCTATTAATGATGCCTTGGGCAAGTTGGGTAGCGAAAAAGGAAGTATAGGTATCTAGTGGTACAGCAAGATATAGAATGTATTCTGGATATTGTTCTGCCAGGAGGATGCGATAACTGATGAACTGTCCAAGAGCGCTATAAAATTCTGAAATAGTAGAGTTTTGCAGAAAGCTTTTAACCTCAACGGCAATCTTTTGTCCGTCTCGTTCTGCGGCTAAGACTTTCTCGGCTCCCAGGTCAATATACAGCTTGCCTAGCTCATAGCGTAGTAAAAGGGGATCGTGAGTAATTGTCCAGCCGTCTTTTTCAAGGGCGCGGCGAACAATATCGTGAAAGGTATCTTTTCTAGGCATCAGGTTATACCTTGCTGTTTAAGGTAAATGTAGATTGACTCCCATTTGCAAATCGGCTATATGGCTCATAACTCAAAAACATCTGTTCGTTCAATCATAAACCATTCATGATATAAAATTGCCAAAAAGAAATTTTCCTCTTTCACCTTATCGCAAACAGCCATATAGCCGGAGAAAAATGGGTCATCATCATAGGTGGTATCCTTGAGAAACAGCGTCAGCGAATTACCATCCGCACTCCAAATAGAACGGATAATCGTGATATTAGTATGATGCTCTCGCTCGATAGGCAGAAGTACCCAACGCCCCTCAATTTCCATAAATTCGGGTTCGTAATATCTGAGAACCGACTCCCACTTTTCGGGACCTTCATGTTTTTCAATAATTCTGTCCCAGCGCACAGATTTAATTTTTTCGAGGGTGTCTGTTGATAGGTTAGCGAGTTTCATAGTCTGGTTTACCTGAAAGAATGGAGATTAATTGGTACATCTGGATTAATTCTAGTGGCGTGGCACACCTAATTTGATAGATTAGCTTGGGTTCGTAGTAAGGGCTTTAGCCCTATCTTTTGTTGGGCTTAGTTCCTCAACCCAACCTACAATCTATACCACCATTTTAGCTGGGTCACGCCACTAGTTTGTGCGTATCCATTCCAGGATGTCTTTGATTGACTGGCTTGGTGCGAAGTATTTTAAGGGAATGTGGTCAATGGGTTGCTCTGTGATAACACAAATCTCCCGCCCAAATTTGCTCAAAGCTGTTAGAAATGCCTGGTTATAGGGATGGGTAGATGATGCGTAAAAGACTAAAAAGGGGCGTTTATTGCTGTTGCGCTTGAGGGAGTTCCAATATAGCTTGAGTGCTGGCATTGTTTCGGGTACTGAGTCGCACTCTGGGCAGTTTTGGTCAAGCATCTGGTCGTATATTTCGGCGGGGTTATCGGGTTCGATGAATTGGCTACTGTCGATGTAAATTAGGTGGATAATTTGGCTTAGTTGGAGGTCGTTGGTAATGGCACTTTGAAGGCTTTGCGGTAAGTCAGCTAGATGGAGACTTTGGCGGTTGGGAGTCGTTGCATTGTCTACTGCCTCTTGCGGATACCACGCTTGATGGAAGGCTGGGTAGCTCATCTTTTGGGCGTAGTGCCATAGAATTCCATAGTAGAAATTGTAGGAATCGGAAGATTTATTAAGAGAGTGCAACAAGTTGTTTAAACTTGTAATGACTGCTCTTAAATGGTTACTCTGACGAATATTCACAAGTCCCTGAGCGAGTCTTTGTATTCTCCGATCATCATAAATATTCTCAGTAGATGGAATTAGCGTACTAGAACTAGGGCAAAGCAGATTGGTAAAAGCTGATATCACTTTTGAGTTATCTGGTTCAATTTCTAAGAGTTTTTCAATAGCACTTAAATAAATTCCGTATTTTTCCCACGTATTTCTAATATTTTCTGGAAATGTGAAGGTGTGTGTTCCAGGCAAAAAATCTCTATTTCTTAAGTTATTTAACCATTCCTTATATTCAATTCTCTCATTTTCTGATACTTCGCACTTATTTAAGATAGTAATGAGAATATCTATATTTAGTTGCTTATTCGGGTTTAAATTGCCAAGAAATGCATTCTTTTGAATAGGCGTTAAATGTTTATTTAGGATTGCTTGATATTGAAGCTGACTTTGTTTATAATCTTCCTCATTTACTTCCTTGAAAGGTGGTTGCTTCAATCGCTGTAATGCAGAGATAGCATCTGGATTATCAGGACTAATTATAACTAAACTTTTAGCTGCAAAATAAGCAATAACTCCTGAAATGTTGGAATTGAGCAGTTCAGTCAAGCCAGCAATAGCATCCAAGTTCCCTGAGGTAACTTGCCCCAATGTAATAGTAACCTGGATAATGGATTCCTCATCTTGGCTAGTTCGGATTAGATTGATTAGTGCAGTAATAGCGGTCGAGTTACTAGGGTCAAGTTTAATCAGTGCTTTAGCAACCTGCCAACATAACTGCTCATTTTTTACCTTAGGAATTCTTACAGTTAAAGCAGTAATAGCTTCCTGATTGTTCTGACCAATTTTACTTAGAGTTTCAGCGGCATATCCAAGCCCCTTATTACTATTTATTACAATTTCAACTAAGTTGGTAATTGCTATACTGCGGTCAGTTTCTAGTAACACTGCTCTAAACGATTCTGCTAAAGACTCTTCAAGTAATAGATCAAAATCACAACATCCGACTCTAGCGACTGTTCTGACAATCTCATCAGCATGGCTAGAGCTTCTAAACTCTGCTACACCTGCTGCTGCTAGAAGATATGACCTACGACTGTAGAATTTTTGGCAGCCATCTTTGAAATGTATCAGTGATTCAATAAACATTTCTCTTTGCTCTGGTGGCGCATACTCATCTTTACGCCCCAACCACAGCAAAATTACCTCTTTCCACTGCGGCTCAAAAATGCGGTATCTATCTGAGACTGGCTCAGGATTCTGATTATCGTGAGCGCGAGGTAAGAAAAAGTCCCAATCATCAATCGCCAGCGCTGCGAAATATTCCTGAAACGTGGGATGAAAGAAGGCGTAAACAGGTTGATTGGGATTTGGATTTTTGGCATCTACACCCACTTGATTTAGCCAGCCGATATTGAGCGTCAATTGAAATACAGAATCCTCGCGATCGCCCAATATACCCTCGACAAACTTATGGCGCAAACAAAATCGGTTTTCTTCCTTGTCAATTGCTTCTATCGCCAACTCTTTTAGCTTGGCGTTGATTTGCTCTCTCTCTTCAGGTGTTGTGGGAAACTTATCTTTTTTCCACCTGTACACCTCCTCGACAAACTGCTGGTATAGTTCAGCTTTGGTATCCGGTAACTTGCCCTCTCGCAAATGCCAAGTTGAACACAACAGCGTTAACCGCAGGGGATTTTTTACTAAATCCTTAATTCGCTCTTTTCCCGGTTGGTTTAGCGCCTGCTGCAACTGAATACCTAATTCATGGGCGCACGTCGGTGCGCCCCTACGGTTTTGGAAACAAGCCTCGATAAATTCCTCTACTTTCTCTGGGCTAAACTCCAACGTGCGATAGGTTTTAAACTTATTTAGAGCATGAGGATTGGCTGCCCAAACATTTAACCGACACGTCAGCACCACCGATAAGTGTTGACACCAACCGGGTATCCAATTGTTAATAAATGAGAGAGGATTCCCAAAATTGGCAACCATCTCATCCACCCCATCCAGCAACAGCCACACCCTACCAGCCGTCAACAGTTCTTCAAACTCAGTCTTAATTTTCGGCGTGACACTAACAATGGCATCTTCTAGCCAATGATGCAGCAGATAGTCTTTTAACGTTGGCGCCGCCGTCGGCAAAATTCCCAGTGGTATCCAAATCGACAAACAATTAGTGTTATCCAATATCCAGAAAGCAATCCTTTGTAAAAGCGTGGTTTTTCCCGCGCCCGGTTCACCAATGATTGCAATGTTCTTACTTGGCTCTGATTTCAGGACTTTGGTAATAAAATCGTTGTACTCAAGTTTTTCAGTTTCCTCATAGTCTGGCTTGTACGATTGGGATTGTTTAAGATTATCATCTCCGTTCCGCTTGTCTGGTTTCTTGCGTTCGACTAATGCCAAATCCACGCAAATCTGATTGATATCAAATAACATCTCATCCGCAGACATCAATCGATTGGTTGTTAGCTGTTTCTGCTTTTCCAACTTTGTGCGACATACATCCCGCCAGTCAATCTCAGGCTGTGAAGCTTCATCATGATCCTTTGATTTCTTGTAAGTCGCCTCTAACGCTTTGGATTTAGCTGTTCTGCTACCATCCCACACTCGCTCAAACAGTTCCCGATTTCTTTGTGCGTCTGTACTCCAAAGCTTGAGCGCGAAAGACCCAATTTCTGAACCTTGTCCTCGTTTAAGGCGTCTGTCGTCCCAAATTTGGAGATTTTCTAGGCTTTTGATAACTTCGGTTAATTCATGTTTTTTTAATTGCGCCAGACTCTCAAGGAATCTCCGCCTTGTTTTCACTACAAAATTAGGTCTGCGAGTATCTTTATCTGTTTCCCACTTAATTTCAAAATTAGACGAATTCTCAGCTTGAGTCAGTAGGACTTCTATAAAGCGCCACACGCGCTCTTGCAGAACTCGTCCCTTGGTCGGTTGGCGCATGAGCGAAGTCTATATAGTTCCAAAAAAAGTTTGGGCTACCTCAAACCAAGGATCTACCCCAAACCTATTTTAACCCCGATTTCAAAAGGCTTCTAGCCATGACACAATGGCAGTTGCTTTGCTCTACGACCCCAAAGAGAGCCTTGATTCAACACCATTTCAAGGTTCTCACCATGAACAACTCTCAACCAACCCAATCGACCAATTGCACGGAAATCACAAAAAATGACAAAAGTCAACAGAAACAACAAAAGTTTGTGCGGCGAGTCATCACTGGCGCACTCGTCGCGCAAGCCGCACTTATCGGTGTGGAAGGCAATCTTGATGTACTCTCAGGTCAACCCGTACTAGATGTTATCCCAGGGATGATCACTCAGGGTATTGAACTGATACTCAAAACCCAAGGTGTACAAACAAGATTGAAAACGCGCGATCGCAACTCTCATTCCGACTAATAAATCTACCTACACCTATTAGATCCCCGACTTCTTGAAGAAGTCGGGGATCTGCTGGGGGAAAACTGCTACTCAGACTAGACTCAAATAACTACGGCGCCAAAACGTTCTCAGCAAACTGTCCAGTCACATTACCCGCAGGCGCATAATGGCAGACGACATAGAAGGCGTTATACTTAGTACCTCCAATAGTTTTGACGCCCCGTGCCGCACCACAACCTAATTGGGTACTCTTTTTCCACACCACCTGAGTGAAATGCCCTGTTGCTGAAGAAAACCCTGGATTGTCATAGTTATATGCTGAAACCTCGTTATACCACTTAGTCACCGTTTGGTTTGCCAAAGTAGCCGAGTCTATCGAAGATGCCGTTGTATAGACAGCGTACAAGTTTTCTCCTGCATTATTACGTTGACTGGAGCTACTATGTTTAAACACGCCATTAGTCGCCAGATAATTCGCCCAAGTTTGAGCGCTACTGTTGAGGGAACTACTCAGGGTCATAGAAGGACTATGATGAGTGTTCCGATAGGTATTGTGCTTAGACAGGGCTGTGCTGCGAAATGTACCTAAGTTTATGGATGTCTGCCCATTAACTGGATTACTGCTGATTATCCCCAAGGGAATCATCATTGCCAAACCGAGATAAACAACCCGAAAGAATTGCTTCCGATTCATTGGCTACTCCTGTTTGCGGATGGAAAAAGTCTGTATATCCAAGCTAACTTATCAATGATACGATTGGTCAATTAACTAGGGGAAAAACCTCTCTCCGTTCCGGGAAGGGGCTTTCAAGCTCCCCCTTCCGTGCAACAAAAGCTCCTGCATCCGCTGGCTTCCCTCCTTGTAGGGGGGAATGAGGGGGCTGGGGGGTTAGGTTTTTCGACTTTACCAACAACATCATCAATTTACTCACAGAAGCTGATTCGTAAATTTTTTGTAACACAAACGACAGCATTTAATCATCAAAAAGTAAACTTCCATGTCATTTGCTTGTGCTTTCCGGTAAAAGTGATTACATTAGAAATTGAAGCACCAAGGCTTCTAATGACAGAAGTTAAACAACACAATCAAACTAGGAGGCATAAAACCGACTGACAAATTCTATCTGTATTTCTTCAGTAATAAGTAACAGCAACGCTCAACAAATTGCTCATATTTCCTAAAATTACCAACTAGGGAGATAAAGCACTTAAAAGTTAATTTTTAGTGCGACTCCAGATAGGATTAACTTAAACAGGAAATCATTTAAGCAATCTAGTTTTGAGAGTTGCTGTTGCTTTGTGGTTTGTCATTCGTCATACTCGCTTCTCTTCACGCAAGCCCAGTTTTAAACGCAGACTTAACGATAAAATTATAAAATTATAGAACCCTTCTTTTCCAGATGGTAGAGACGTTGCATGCAACGTCTCTACCAGGCTACTCTGGTTCTTGAAATACGTCACAGGAGAACATCTCCGTTAATGTCCGCAGATAGGGTAAAAAGGTTGCCATATTTTCGGGAGGTAGGCGATTGTACATTTCCCAACCAATCGCTTTGAGCATATCTTGCACTAAACGCCAGCCCACACGCAGACGCGGATAAAGCATGACGCATAAGGGAAACAGTTCTCGCTGCACCGCCCGAATATCATCTTCTAAGACACACAGACACAGATAAACCTGAAACATTTCCACATCGCGGATACTGGCAATTCTCACCGTTTTGCTCATCAACGGACCGCTGTAGGTTTCATACTTAGGATTTTGACGGCAAACTTGTTGGCAAACGGAAATAGCTAGTTTCGTGCTGATGGGTAACAGATTTTGCACGGCTAATAGCGCCGGTGAATTGTAGGGATGATTAGCCGCCGCATCATAGGCCGCTTGTAGGGGCATATACATGTGGTCATCCATTACCTTTAAATAGGGAAGCCACAGTTTTTGTTCCGCTGGCGAGAGCCAATCGAGTATCTTTTGACCCGTATAGTGGAACTGCATACTGACAAAACCGATCGCACGCCGATCAACGCTAGTATATTTTTGGCGCACTTTGCCGAAATCTTGGCCAACAATCACCGATAAGCGTCGTGGTGTTGCCCGTTGAGCATAAGCATTCGCCGTCTTTTGGAACAGACAACGAGTATCGGCAGCAATTTCTAAGGGATTGACTAATTCAGGATTAATACCATGACGCCGAATTTCCTCAGATAGCAGCGTTTCAGTCAATGACCAAGCTTGGGCGCTGGCAAAGTTGAGCTTTTGCATCATTTTCTCTGCCGTGCTTTGTCTGCCTTCGATTGATGCACTTTCTTTAAGATCCGCCGCCGCTAGTGTGGAGGCTGAGTCATCTTGATTGGTGACAGCGGTATAGTATTTCTTTGCCCAAAGCACCGCCAAGGAATGAACGTTCGATGTTGACGAGTTGGAGGTTGACGAGTTGGGTGTTTTCTCAACAGTGGAACGCTGACGCTGTGTGGGCTGGGACACGGAACGCTCTGTGGACGCGATAGAATAAGTCATGGTAAAAATCCTGCTACACTCTCATTTCCCTTCAATGGAGAGGATGCAAAAAGCCCTATGTCTCACCTTTTGACAGGTGAGTGTCAATCAGTACTCATTATCTATCCTCTCGGCGTTAAAAAAAGTCGGATGTTATATAGAAACTTTAAAAGAGCAGAGTCTACCTCTGAACCCTTTTCCCTGACAAGGAGGGGTTCGAGTGGCGATAACGACTCTGCTCACAAATCGCTTCTGTCATATTTTTGCTGTTTTTATCATTCATAATACAGGAAAGTCACAATTATTAAAAGAAATAAACCATTCTCATTTAGTTTTCACCAAACTGGTGGGAGTGACAGGGGATAACCCGTCGATTGCCTTCTAGGAAAGGGTTAACCTTGGACGAGGTGGGGGAGGCATTATTCTCAGATAACTGGGCTGAGAGTGATTAAAGTGACTGGGATCACAGTTTCTATGTTACCTTGCCCACTGATGTAAAAGATAGGAGTAGTATTTTTTCTTATCGACGGTATCCAGAACCCGAATCCGTTTTCCTCCCGCCTCAACCTGGATACATCCTTGGCTGATACCTTGGGGAATCACGGTGGTTTCCCAGTTTTGCCAGGTAAAGAACTCGGGATGAGCCAGATAGGTTGTGGCGAGAACATCCCAGAAATAATAGTCTTGGGGAATCACTAAGGCGTAACACTGACCCGCAAAATCGGAAATGGGATAGCGACGCTGTTTCCCCAGTTGGTAAACAAACTCAGAGGTAACGGGGACAGTATTTGTCAAGTCAAGAGGACAAAGGACAATGGGAATCTGAGTTTGCCAGATCTGATGTACGGCGAGGGGGTCCCAATAGGCGTTCCATTCGGCTGAACCGTCTTGTCCCGGTTCCAGACTCACTTCCACGTTACCGGGAACGTGAATTGCACCCCCCATCCAGACGATTTGCTCAATCTTCGCTTCGATATCGGGGGCGAGGTTAAGGGCGGTGGCGACAGTGGTGAGAGGTCCTGTCACCATTAGGGTAACGGGTTGGTCAGCCGTTTGCAGCGATCGCACAATAAACTCTTGACCGGTTTCCTTAAGTAGGGGGGTTTGGATGGCGTCATTTTGGTTAAGAATCGGCAGATGATCCACAATAAACGAATCCCGGCGGTAAAGGGCGGGAAAGGGATTAATCCCGCGTACCGTACTCTGGGCAACGGGGATATGAGAACATCCGATTAGGTCGAAAATTTTGCGCGTGGCGCTAACGGCGGGTTGAATATAGCAGTCAGCCGGGGTAACAATGATACCCAATGGTTGAATGTGATCCATTGTCATCAGCAGGACGGTTGCCAAGTAATCATCTACACCGCCATCATGATCCATTAGAACGAGTGGTTTGGACACGAGGAGAAATTTTTCGCGAGCATACACTTGATTATTATCCCTCAATTCTCATCCCTGACCAGAGGGATTTAAATTGTCCGACTTATGTCTGACTTATGTCTGAATTGGCGGGATGAGACAGGTGAGAAGACTATGATCACAACAGGGTGATTCAATGATTTAATCATGATGAAAACGGTAGTTGAGGCAAATTGCCCTGTGCCATTGGAATCGATGCTGGCATTTAAGTTACAAAGCTTAGGTTTAGTGCAATTAGAGAATAATTCTGTTAAGCCGCGTTGTCTATTATATTCCCAGTATTTTTCCCAGAAGCTTAGAGGTAGAGAAACATAAATCAACAGGAATCGCCTCCTCTTGCTTTGACAGCCCAGTCGATGAAAAGAACTGGTAGAAAAATCCCCTCAAGCGTTATTGTGTAAGAAGTCACGGCAATCAGACCCTATCTCTCGTAACACTAAACTTTTAGACTAACGTTAACTATGTTTGATGCTCTCGCCGAACGCTTAGAAGACGCCTGGAAGAAACTACGCGGTCAAGACAAGATATCTCAAGCCAATATTCAAGACGCCCTGAAAGAGGTGCGTCGGGCTTTGCTGTCGGCAGATGTGAACCTGCAAGTCGTCAAAAAATTTGTTGCTGACGTAGAAAGCAAGGCAATGGGCGCTGATGTCATCGCTGGCGTCCGCCCTGACCAACAGTTTATCAAGATTGTCTACGATGAACTGGTGCAGGTGATGGGGGAAAGTAATGTCCCCTTGGCTAAAGCAGATACGCCGCCTACTATCATACTGATGGCAGGTTTACAGGGAACCGGGAAAACCACGGCTACGGCTAAATTAGCTTTACACCTGGGGAAGGAAAACCGCAGTTGCTTGATGGTGGCGACGGACGTTTATCGCCCTGCGGCGATTGACCAGTTGGTGACATTGGGTGAACAAATTAATATCCCTGTTTTTGAAATGGGGACGGATACTAACCCTGTGGAAATTGCCCGTCAGGGGGTTGCCCATGCCCAGGAAACGTGTGTCGATACCGTAATTATCGATACGGCGGGACGATTGCAAATCGACGCCGAGATGATGGCGGAACTTGCCCAGATTAAGGACAATGTTAAACCCCACGAGGTGCTGCTGGTTGTTGACGCGATGACGGGTCAAGAGGCGGCAACCCTAACCCATACGTTTAATGAACAGATTGGGATTACAGGGGCAATTCTGACCAAGCTGGATGGGGATACTAGAGGGGGTGCAGCGTTGTCTGTGCGCCAAGTATCGGGTCAGCCGATTAAATTTGTCGGTGTGGGTGAAAAGGTAGAAGCACTACAGCCATTTTATCCCGATCGCATGGCATCCCGGATTCTGGGTATGGGCGATGTGCTGACGCTGGTGGAAAAAGCTCAAGAAGAAATTGATCTAGCTGACGCCGCCCAGATGCAGGAGAAAATGCTCAATGCTCAGTTTGACTTCAGCGATTTCTTGAAGCAAATGCGGCTGTTGAAAAATATGGGTTCCCTGGGTGGGTTGATGAAGTTGATGCCGGGAATGGGTAAGCTGAGTTCGGATCAACTGGAAAAAGGGGAAGGTAAGCTCAAGCAAACGGAAGCGATGATTAATTCCATGACGGCTGAGGAACGCCGCAATCCGGATTTGCTGGCAGGTTCTCCCAGTCGTCGCCGTCGTATTGCTAAGGGTTCAGGGCATAGTGAGCGCGAAGTGAGCAGTCTAATCAGTGAGTTTACCAAGATGCGATCGCTCATGCAGCAGATGGGTCAAGGTCAAATGGGCGGATTCCCTGGTATGGGCGGTATGGGTGGTATGGGCGATATGTTTGGTGGCGGGATGGGAAATCGTTCCCAAACCGGTTGGCGCGGTAGCGGTCCGACGAAGAAGAAGAAAAAGCCGAAGAAGAAGAAGGGGTTTGGTCAGCTTTGAGAAAATAAGGGTGTAGGGTAAGCAGGGGGAGCTGGGGGAGCGGGGGGAGCAGGGGGAGCAGGGGGAGCAGGGGGAGCAGGGGGAGCAGGGAGAATCAACAAATGACGAATGACGAATCCCCATTTACCCGAAATCCTTAATCATCGCGTAAAATCAAACAGGTGAGTTATTGGAAACTATGGTCAAAATTCGATTAAAACGATTCGGCAAAAAGCGTGAAGTGAGTTATCGCATTGTGGCGATTGAGAGTAAAGCCCGTCGGGATGGTCGTCCTTTGGAAGAATTGGGCTTCTACAACCCCAGAACCGATCAAACCACTCTGAATGCCCCCGCGATTGCCAAGTGGCTGAAAAATGGAGCGCAGCCCACGGATACAGTACGCAGTATTCTGAAGAAAGCCAATGTCCTTGAACAAGTCAGTGTCTGAAACTGGGCAGAAAACCAGCCCGGATTATGGGGGTCTGGTTCGATTTTTGGTTGAGCCGTTTTTAGAGTCTTCCACGGCGCTGAGTTTAGACTGCGAACGCGCCCATGCTAATGATCGTGTCTGGATTCGGCTGGCTTTTGACGGAGAGGACAAGGGGCGAGTGTTTGGTCGAGGTGGTCGTAACATTCAGGCAATTCGCAAAGTCATTCAAGGGATGGCTAAGATTGCCGGTGAATCGGTCTATTTGGATATCTATGATGAGTCAGGTGGCACATCCCGCCGTGAAAGCCCTTCAGGGGATAGATCCAAGGCGAGCAAAGGTTCGCCTCGACGCTTACCGTTGCCTAAACCTAACTCGAAGTCTCGTTCTTGATTTGTCATTCGTTATTTCATTTGTCAAAACACTGATTTCACGGATTTATTGGAGAGATTGGGGTAGGGGCGTGAGAGGTTAGTCACACTGATTACACTGACAAATTAGTTCTCTATAAACAGAGGATGATTTCGATTGTAAAAGAGATTATTGCCTCATTTGTTTATGTTTATGTGATTCATCAGGGAGTATTAACCTCCTAACCTTCTCCTTCTACCCTTCTACCTGTCCTTGGTTCTATCTCTGTGCTAATCGTTGATGACGAATAACGGATTACCTGTGACCGATGATTAATACCTGATAATTAACCTTGAGTGAAGTATCGACAAAGATTGAATTACCGAGTGTCCAGAGTGCGATGGTACTGGTGGGCGATCGCGAAAGTAACCTGAAGTTGCTCTCTCAACGGACTGGTGCGACTCTGGTTTTACGGGGACAGGAATTGCTAATTTCGGGGACTCAAAAACAAGTTGAACGTACCTCGTCCGTGGTGCGATCGCTTAAACTTTTTTGGATCGAGGGTAGACGGATTGAAGAGGCGGATATCCGTACTGCTTTTCATGCCTTAGATACCCACCGTCAGGATGAACTTCAGGATTTACATCAAGATGTGCTCGCGCGTACCCGTCGCGGTGATGTGATTCGTGCCAAAACCTTTCGCCAGCGCCAATACGTTAAAGCGGTTCTTAATCATGATTTGACGTTTTGTATTGGACCTGCGGGAACCGGGAAAACCTTTTTAGCGGTGGTATTGGCAACCCGGGCATTACTGGCAAATGAGTATGAACGCCTGATTTTAACCCGACCGGCTGTAGAAGCGGGAGAAAAGTTAGGATTTTTGCCGGGAGATTTACAACAGAAAGTTAATCCGTTTTTACGTCCGCTTTATGATGCCTTATACGAACTAATTGATGGGGATAAAATTCCCAATTTAATGGAACGGGGGATTATTGAAGTGGCACCGTTAGCCTATATGCGAGGGCGGACACTTAGTAATGCCTTTGTAATTGTTGATGAAGCGCAAAATACTACCCCAGCACAGATGAAAATGGTCTTAACTCGCTTGGGGTTTGGTTCTCGGATGGTGGTTACTGGGGATATTACCCAAACCGATTTGCCGCCGAATCAAGATTCAGGATTAGCGGTGGCACAAAAAATTCTGCGCCCAGTTGATGGGATTGCCTTTTGCGAACTTTCCACTCAAGATGTGGTTCGTAATCCTCTGGTTCAGCGCATTGTTGAGGCTTACGAGAAACATCAGAAATAAGGCAGAGAATTAATATGAGATGAGGGCTCTTCTGTGCCGTACCCCTACAGCGATTCACAAATTGACAATGGATAATGAACAATGGATAATGACCTCTCCTTAAAAGAAGAGGATTGAAATTAAGGAAAATCTTTTTTAATTTCTTCGTTTACGAAGAGGTCTTAGACCCAATTAATCAATTGTCAATTATCAATTATTAATTATCCATTGATAATTAACTGGGTAGGGGCACGATAATATCGTGCCCTGATAGTTTCCTGTTTCCGGTTGTCGCTTCCCTGTTCCCTGTTCCCTATTTCCCAATCTACTGCGGATTACCAATTAAGGTAAAGGGTGCCCAGTAGTACGGATGAGAGAAGTTGAGATTTTTTACCTTGGCGCGTTCCGCTATTTCTGGGGGTAAGGTTATACTCTTATCTCCATAATTTAATTGACCATTCGCAATACTAACCTCGCCTCGAACCATGGCAAGCTGCGCTCGGCGTAATGCCTCACTTTTAATCGGCACTTGCCTTAATTGACGATAAAATTCAGTCGTGATGCCTAAGGCGCCTTCATCGCTAACGTACCAGAGGGTGGCAAGGGTAGAATCAACACCCGCTTGTAAGGCTGAGCCAGCAAAACCGAGTTCAGAGTCTTCATTGCCTAGGGCGGTTCGACAAGCACTTAGCACTAATAAATCCACGGCTGAATCGGATAAGCCTAGTTCCTTGAGTTCATTGAGCCGTAGTTTGCGATTCCACAGTTGAATGTAGGAATTCTCTGGATTCCCCGGCTTGAACTCGGCGTGAGTGGCTAGATGGATGATGCCAAACTCGTTCTGGTTGATTTGTTCTTGCAGATTCTGGAAGGTGAAATTCTCGTTGAGAAATGATTTGCCTTTCCACAGATATTCTGTAATGGTGGATAGTTCTATGGGGACAAATGGTAAAGGTTGTAAATCTGAGAATTTTGACGCCCCCATGGCTAGAACTTGACGCGAGCGAATGTCGGGATTAGGAGCTTGGATTAAGCTGAAGCTGGGAATCAAGTTGACACTATAGTTCTCGATCAAGAAGTTGTCTCCATCGTGAAGGGCGGCGATAGGAAGCGATCGCAACCCAGAATCCATGGCAAACATTAAACCTTGGATTTGGTGTGCCTCTAAATCGTCCGCCAAGGGTTCGATTAACCATTGGTAGAGTTGCTGGGCTGAATCCAGATAGTTCGTCGATCCGAGGTTGCGAGGATCACTCAGCAATCGCTGGAAGTTTTGAGTCTGCGCTAAAACCTTAGCCCGATTAGCATTTTCGACTCGACGTTGAATGGCTTTACCATCGGCGGTGATTAGCAGCAATTCTAGTTGTTTATTGTCTTGTGCTGAACAATTGCTTGATGCTGAGGGGCTATAACCAAATCGGCGATCTCCGGCGGGTGCAGACTCAGCTTGACAAGCATTGGCATCACGAGTCAATGATTGAGGGACAAAGCTGACATAAATCACGGCTGTTTTCAAACCGGTGACTTGTTCAATGTCGCGAGTCCGTTCACTGATATCTTGTAGATTCAGCCGCTTGGTTACCAATTGTTGTTGGAGATAGGTTTCAAATTCTTGGGTAAAATCAGCTTCGAGTTGAGCCACGCGATCGCTGACATTCTTCGTTTCTGACGAGATTGATGGTTCTTCCTGGCTTGCAGCCTGCTGCTGGGGAGTCTCACTGGGAGTTCCATTCGGGTTATTTCCCGTTGTGGTGTCTCCTCCAGAGGGTTCAGGGGTATTGGAATTATTGTTGGCGACATCGGAGTTGTCAGGGTTGTCGGTGGGGTTAGAGCCACCATTATTTGCCGTATCACTTCCGTTATTTGGATCACGGCTATAGGTTGAGTCGCCGTTGTCAGTGGTATCGGTGTTGGCGTTATCTGTATCCGCCGTATCGGTGTTTCCCGTGCTGTTATCTACGGGATCTGTACCGCTATTGTCCGCGATATCGCTATTTCCGGTATCCGGATCACGACTATAGGTTGAGTCGCCGTTGTCAGTGGTATCAGTATTGGCGTTATCTGTATCTGTCGGATCGGTGTTTCCCGTGCTGTTATCTACGGGATCTGTACCGCTATTGTCCGCGATATCGCTATTTCCGTTATCCGGATCACGACTGTAGGTTGAGTCGCCGTTGTCAGCAAAATTATCGTCAGCAATATCAGTATTGCCGTTGCTGTTATTGTCTGTGGGGTTAGAACCGCTATTATTAGCCGTATCGTTAGGGCTATCAGTATTTGGTGTATTTACGGCGTTATCGTTGGCGGAATTATTGTTTCCGCTATCAGTAATTGGAGTCGTCGGATTGTTGCTATTTGAGGTGGGAACGCGACTATAGGTTTGATTGCTCGTGTTAGCCGAGTTATTACCCACGTTGCTGTTACCACCACTGGTATTGGTGGGATTAGAACTGCTATCGCTTGGGATATTGCTGTTCGCGTTATCGGTATTAGCCGGATTCGCCGTGGCTACGTTATCTCCAGGGATAGTATCATTGGTTATATCGTAACTGGGAATATTAGGAGGAGTTGTATTTTCACTCGCCGTATTGCTGGTAATATCTGAATTAGCAGGATTAGCGGTGCTCTTATCAGGAGTTGCGATCGCATTACTACTGGGTTGAGTTGGAGTACGGCTGTAGGTTTGACTGCTATTACTCGCTGAATTATTAGCTGCGATCGTTGTATTGGGAGTGTTGTTGGTGTTAGTAGAAGTCGGTTGGCGGCTATAGGTTGTCGCAGCGGAGTTATTATTTCCGCTATTAGTATCACTCTGGGCGTTCGGATTCGCTACACTACCCTCTTGACAACTCGCATCATTGGGATCGCAAGTTTCTTTGTCATTGTCATTCGTGTTGGGATTGGGAAGCCGACTATAGGTTTGACGACTATAGGTTACAGCAGTGCTGTTGTTACTGGTGTTTGGCGTATTTGAATTAGCCGTTTGAGTATTGCTGCCATTATCCGCGATCGCACTTGAGTTATCGTTGTTCGTGTGATCGTCTACTGTATTGGTTGGATTTTCCGCCAAATTCTTTCCTGAATCCCCTTGCGTTTCTATTGGTTCCTGTGCTACTGGAGGATTAGTCGGTTCCGTTTCTATTGGTTCCTGTGCTACTGGAGGATTAGTCGGTTCCGTTTCTATTGGTTCCTGTGCTACTGGAGGATTAGTCGGTTCCGTTTCTACTGGTTCCTGTGCTACTGGAGGATTAGTCGGTTCCGTTTCTACTGGTTCCTGTGCTACTGGAGGATTAGTCGGTTCCGCTTCTACTGGTTCCTGTGCTACTGGAGGATTAGTCGGTTCCGCTTCTACTGGTTCCTGTGCTACTGGAGGATTAGTCG
>NZ_JAVKEW010000190.1:0-19833 GCF_040226375.1 Coleofasciculus sp. G2-EDA-02
CTGTTTAACTTTTCGGTTCTAGAGCAGCAAACTGGCTATCGCATCCGCTGGTAGGTCTTTAACACTTGCCGATAACGTAGTGCGCTTAGCACTTAGGCTGGTAAGCACAGCTTTAACTTATTTGGCTAAAGCTCCGTGTCTTTAGACCGGGGTTGCTTACTTATAACCGAGTATCGATCAGTCCGGCTTGTGTAACAGACTTCTCTTGCCGACTAAAAGCCAATCAATGACTTTGTTCGACTCGATAGTATTTGTCCAAGGTCGGTGGCTTTTGGCAGGATATCGATATGACATTATCGAGCCGGAATCAGCGCTTGAGTCCCAGACTAACAGGGTTGACGGTTTCCCACCAGTCCACACTTTACCTCTGAGACCCAGGTCTTGTCATACTTGCGTATGACGTTGTTACACCATGTTGAATGATATGGCAATCAGCTAACCTTGGCAACCACCTAGCTGAATTAATTTTCACTGATTTTGTAAAATTTTGTTAACAGCACTGGAATAAATTCTCTGCGCTGTACTAAGAAAGTTCCCTGTAATAATCTTAATAAGGTGTTCCATTCGGGTAAAGCAGTTTAATCCGCTTTTGACGAAGCTGTTCCTCTTCTTTGTGAAGTTCTACTAATTGCTGCACCACTTCAGACGTCACCCCTAATAGTTCAGCCATTTGATAGATTTTATCCAGTTCCGGTTCGTTCAACTCACCGTCTGCTGCTGAAGCTTTAATCGCTTGATAAACAACATCTCTTTGTACTAAGTTTTTTATTCGATCAGAAGAGTTTGCAAGCAGCTGTGCCAGATCATCATTCGCTTCGTAAACTTCCAGTTCTTTTAGTACAGATTCGGGAGCTCCCAGAGCGCTGAAATAGCTAATTTGTTCGTCTCGTTCGGCTGGAGCGAGTGTGCCATCTCCCTTCGCACAAATAAGTGCAGCTTTGCCAACGGATTGAAAATCTTCACCGTTGGGAAAGCTGGTAAAGCCGTACATCTGGTTAAAGAGCCAGAGGTTCCCTTTTCTTTGATAATCTGTAGTCGTTGTCATTGTTTTCTCCTCGGAATATTCCAGACGTTAGATTAGGATTTTGAAAGTCTATCATGCTTAATGCGGCACAATTCATCCTCCTTCAACTCAGAAGATAGGATGAGCCGCACCGCCTCGCTGAGTATTACAGCCAGTTTATTCCGCCGTAGCCAGTTCTGTGCTACCACTACTCCGACGACGAGTTAGGGTGTTGAAAAGCATTTGACCAATGGCTTTAATCAGGTTACCTTCTAATTCCTGGAACAGATTCATATTCATGCCAAATGCCGCATTTGCCTCATCAACAATCCGTTCGGCTGTGGCGTCATCAATGGGGAGTTCATTCAAGGCTTGGCGATAGTTGGCTTTGAATTCCTTTTCGTCAGGAATCTCTTGAAACTCGTAAAAGGCTGTACCTTCACCCTCGGATAAATTCATCGCCCGTTGAGCAATCTTTTTCAGGATTTGCCCCCCAGATAAATCTCCCAGATAGCGCGTGTAGCACTGGGCAATTAATAGTTCGGGTTCAGAGGCGGATACGTCGCGAATTCGCTGCACGTAGTCTTGACCGGCGGCAGAAGGCGCTATTTGGTCGCGCCAATTTGCGCCGTAGTAGTAGTATAAGTCTTGCTCTAAACTTTTCTGGCGATTGAGTTGGGGAAAGTAGATTTTTGAGAGAACCGGATGTTGGCGATGGCGCTCCATTTCTTCTTCCATCGCACAATAGACGAAGTAGAGATTGGCGACAAGTTTTCGGTACGATTTCTTTTCTACGACGCCTTTCAAAAAGCATTTGACAAATCCCACGTTTTCTGCCATGCTGTGGGCTTTTTTGGTTCCCTCACGTAACTGGGTGGCTAGATTGGTACTCATGTTAAATTTCCTATCCCTAAGGTTAACGACTTGTGTATTTTTACGTCCAAAACGTATCAAAACTGTCCCAAATGCTTAGGGTAAACTGATATGATGAGAATTGATATTAAGAATTGTAAAATTGTTGACTCAAGTCTTACCCATAGGCAATAGCTTGAAGAATAGTAGGCAGGGTGTGGGGTGTGGGGTGTCGGGCGTGGGAAGAAAAAGCAGACACCATGAACCCTAAAGGCTTTATGCCTTATACCTTATGCCTTGTCCCTGCCACAAAGGGGTAGTTAACCCGGAGTTAGGATCAATCCTGCAAGATTGTCTTAGACACAATCCGAGTTTTCTTGCGATCGGCTTCTGAGAGTTCTTCCCCAGATTGTAAACGAGTGGCGTTGGTTTGGAGGACAGTAGCTGCACTTTGATCTCCCATTTGGATCGCCGTATTGGCAGCCGTTTGTAACATTGTGGCAGCGCCTGCCCGATCGCCTTTTTGCAGTTTGGCTTCGGCTATTTGGGTTTGCCTGTATTTGGCTAATGCCAGAATTGATTTTTGGACTTTCGTGTTGGGAGCCGGTTGATAGGTACTCTGAACGTTAATCTCCACCGGGATCTGTTCCGACTTTAATCCCTCTTCCCCCGTAGCGGGGTCATCATAAAGCACTTGTAGCTTTGCGATCGCCTGATACCCCACAGACAGTTGCCCCAAATAAAGATTTGCCAGAATCACCCGTTCCGCATCCGTCATCAAATCGCCCAAGCGGACGACAAATTGATCGCCTTGGGGTTGCAGAGGCAGTTCAATCGTATCCGGCGCGACTTGGGCAATGGGTTTTAATTCGGCAAACCGCACTTTGGGCATTAATTCAAATACCAAGTAAGCATTGGTCAATCCAACGGCTTGGATGCGGTTAAACAAGCGTCCAAACTCCTGCACGGCTTGTTCTGGCTGTTCAATATAACAAAGCGCACCACTCCCAGCATCGGCAATTTTTTCCAGAACATCTTGGTTCCAATTCGCCCCAAATCCTAGGGTATTGATCGTCAGCTTGTGTTCCACCGCCAGTTGGGCTAATTTCAAGCAGCGTTTATTGTCTCCATGCTCATTTTCGCCATCCGTCAGCAGAAACACCTGAGACACGGCTTCGGCTTTTCCTTTTGCCACTTCTTCAATACCCAGTTTCAACCCCTCATCAATGGCAGTTCCCCCATCAGCAGTTAGTTGTCGGATTTGGGATTTAATCGTTTCTGTATTGTCGATCCCTTGATTGGGTACCAGCACTTTGGCACGGTGATCAAAGGCAATCACACAGATGCGATCGCCCTGTTTGAGTCGTTCAATCAGTTGAATCGCCGCTTTTTTCACTGTTTCCAGGGGACGCCCATGCATCGAGCCACTGTGGTCTAGAATTAAGCATAAATTCAAGGGTAGCGACTGATCCAGTGATTGGCTGATTGCCCGAATCGCGATCGATAACTGACGCTGGGAACTGGGTTGATTGGCATCAAGATTGATATCGCTGAGGGCAGGGTGTAAACCAACTTTCATTGTCTAAAACTCCTAAGCCAGTAAAAAGAGGTAACTATAGTAACTTTCTTGCAATACATAAGTACTAGTCTAGAGCCAGGGTTGCTCATGGCACACCCCAAATCGCCATCGATGAAAAGAACTACCCCAGGCAACTTCACGACTCACGCTACTATGTTTTAAAGATAGCGCCATTATTGCATTTCCAAGTACCGTCGATGAAACAACCGATTCAGGCAGTTCAATCAACCTACTATGGTCGGCAAAACTACCGAACCCCGCCACCGGATTTACCTTCACTGCTCCTCAACGAGCGGATTGTCTATCTGGGTTTGCCCTTGGTACCACAAGTCACCGAACTGATTGTGGCAGAACTTTTGTATTTGCAGTACGACGATCCCGACAAGCCGATTAAAATTTACATCAACTCTACGGGAACCTCCCGTTACGATGGTGAACCGATTGGCTTTGAGACGGAAGCCTTTGCCATCTGTGACACGATGAATTACATTCAACCTCCCATCCATACCATTTGTATTGGTTCGGCAATGGGGATGGCGGCGATGCTACTGTCGGCGGGGACAAAAGGCTCTCGGGCAAGCTTACCCAATGCCTCTATTGTGCTGCACCAACCCAAGAGCTATGCACGGGGTCAAGCCACAGATATCCAAATTCGAGCCAAGGAAGTGCTAGCCAACAAAAAGACCATGATGGATATTTTTGCCAAAAATACGGGTCAATCTGCCCAAAAGATTGCCAAGGATATGGAGCGGATGTTGTACCTGACCCCCTATGAGGCAAAAGAGTATGGCTTGATTGATCGTGTGTTAGAGAGCGATGAGGTTCCGGCTGCTATAGCCGCCAGTGCGTCTTAGTGCTTAATCTGGTACTCAACGGTGAGTATTTGTGGTTCGGCTTCGGGAAAACATCTAGATTAATGTCTAAACCCTTGCCTACAAAAAAGACGCGCCATGGCACGTCTGAAAAAAGTTGATCGGGGCGGGTTTAGTCCCATCTGGGTGAGAGAAGAAACGATAGTTGTCAAACCCGCCCCTACAGACCATTAAAAACGTTTTCTAGAATTCGGAGCAAATTATGCCCATTGGTATCCCTAAAGTTCCTTATCAACTTCCCGGTTCTCCTTACAGCGATTGGATTGATATCTACAATCGTCTCTACCGGGAACGAATTATTTTTCTGGGTAAAGAAGTCGATGATGAGATTACTAACCAAATCATCGCGGTGATGCTTTACCTGGATTCCGAAGACAACAACAAAGATATTTATCTGTACATCAATTCTCCTGGTGGTTCAGTTACCGCAGGCATGGCGATTTATGACACCATGCAGCATATTAAGTCGGATGTGGTGACGATTTGTGTCGGTTTAGCGGCGTCGATGGGTTCCTTCCTGCTAACGGCTGGGAAAAAGGGGAAACGGTTGGCGTTACCCCACTCGCGGATTATGATTCACCAACCCTCTGGGGGGGTGCGTGGACAAGCGACGGATATTGAGATTGAAGCCAGGGAGATTTTGCGAATCCGGCGTCAACTCAACCAAATCTACGCGGATAAGACGGGTCAATCGGTTGAGAAGATTGAAAAAGATATCGATCGCGACTTTTTTATGTCCGCTCAAGAGGCGAAAGAATACGGATTGATTGACCGTGTGATTGAGGAAAGAGCAGGATAAGATAGACGAATCGGTGGGGCAGTTCTAAAATACTGCCTCTACACCTATCAGTGCTTGTTCTGGAAATGAATCTGGCGGATTGTTATCGATTGTTGGGTTTAAGTGATGGAGCCTCTCGATCTGAGATTAAGGCATCGTATCGGCGTTTGGCACGCCAGTGTCATCCCGATGTCAATGTCGGCGATCAATTGGCTCAAACCAAGTTTATTGAGTTGACACAGGCGTATAAGCTGCTGCTGAATGTGGTTAAACCGTTGGCAACAACTCCCTCGGCTGAGGATTCCCAGACGGTTACAGTGACAAAGAAGCCGCCAACCAAACCGCCGACTATTCCCCCCCTGTCGGAGATTGAATATCAGCTCAAATGGACGTCCTACGAGCGCCTACAGCAGTTGCTCAAAGAACAACGATTTGCCCGTGCGATCGCGCTGGTGGAGGGGTTGGCGCAGCGGATTCCCCATGATCCAGAGGTGCGTCAGTGGCAAGCGATTACCTATCAATGTTGGGGACGGTATTTGGTTAAGGATGGACAATTAAATAAAGCCAGAATTTATTTGAAAAAAGCCCTGAAGACTGACCCCCATAACCGTTCCCTGTGGGCGGAAGTTGAACGAGATTTTCGTCGTATGGAACAGATGGTTTATTGATGCTCACAAACCGTTACAGATTTTTTTGAGTAAGGGTGCGATCGCTCCTTTTTTTTGGTATACTTTTATCATGGGAAAATGTGCCGACCTATAGACTCGATGCTCATCACTTCAAAGCGGAACAGTATCAGGCGCGATCGCATTCCCCAATTGTCAATAATTCTCCTTTTGGGGTAACCCGCTGGCACAAACGAACCACTAGAGAAACAGGGCGAGTTTAGTCACATTGAGATGCAACCAAAAAGATAGTAGTAAAACCCGCCCCGACAGAGGATCGGGTCGCCCTTTACTCAATTTCCTGTGTCAAAATGTGTTTCTTATGAGTTATAGGTTTTCCTTGAAATGCTTCCAAATCAGACTATTCCCCCCTTAAAAAGGGGGGCTAGGGGGGATCTCTTATTAAGTAACGGTTTAACCTTAAGTTGACAAGCATGACGCGACCTGCGCCCACAGACGTGCGCCCGCCCAATAATTAATTAGGCGCCCGATTAACAGCGTTAACCCTGGCAAGTGCTATGGGGTTTAGTTCTGAGGCGCTGGCTCAAACCGTTGATATTCCATTCACAGCTAGTGTTCCCATTGAGGTAACCTTTGACCAGGTTGTCCTTGGTACAGTGGAAACAACGGCTAGTGGTGGTTCAGTTCAACTACCTAATGTTATAGAATCCGTCAATCCAGCCACCGTAACTTTACAGTCTAACACCCCTGCTACCCTAACTGTTTCACCGCCTCGTCTCATCTCTGGGTCAACACCTGATCCGGATGGGACAACTTATGTCACGTTTGTTACAGTTGGGACACAACAGGTGACGGCGGATACGGCGGAGGTTACCATGAATCTTCCGGTGGGAATGAGTGATGTAGAAGTCGATATGCGTGTGGAAAGACCTATATCGTTTCCGGCTGGGACTTACAACTATGCGGTGACGCTGACAGTTATCCCTTAACTCGTCTATCGATGATTGGTTCTTATGTGCATATACCTTAAGGAGGGTTTCCATGATTCGTCGTTTAGCTTTATCTGGCTTTGTTATGGCGGGTGCGGTGGCGTTTAGTCCGAACGTTTTGGCGCAATCCGTTGATGTTATTTTTGAAGGGAATATTGGGGAGAGTTGTAGTTTTGCAACTCCGGTTCCAGGTGTATTAGTGTACAGGGGTGGACCACCAACGGGGGGTCCTGGACCTAATGGAAAAATTACCTCTGATGCGCCGGGAGGAGTATCGGGTACTGTCGATGTTTCCTGCAATACACCAGGAGCAGATCTTCAAATTAGTGATGCTCGTTTTGTGTCTTTTACTCCCACCAATCCAGAGTTCCCCCCTCCTCCAGGTCCGTTCCCCCCAGGTTCAGATGCTTTTTTAGATGCACGGGCAAGAGTTCCAGGTGCAGAAACATTCTATAACGGTCCGGCTGACGGTGGTGGCGGTAGTTCTAGTCCATCCATGCCCATTTTTCCTTTGAGTCCTAACCCTGGCGAACCCCTTCGACAAACCGTGGAAGTGGATTTGGGTGTTGATGGTGGATTTTTTAAAGCTGGAATTTATCAGTATGCTGTCACTTTAACAATTGTTCCATAGGAGGTTTGTAGTAAGGGCTTTAGCCCTGATCAAATTCCGCGAGAAGACCCCAATGATACCCGAATCAGGGTTAGTTGGGGAAGATGCTAATTTCTCATTTTAAAACAGGGCGAGTCGAGTTGATTAATCAGTTGTCCCGTTTACCTTAGTGCAGCGACTCGCCCCTACCCCCTACCCCCTACCCATCCCTGATACCCTTCCCTGATACGGCTATGACTTTAGCGTTTAATTCCGTCTTGCCAACCGTTACTCGCATCAGTCGCTGGGCGTTATCTGCGGCTTTACTCTGTGCAGGTGCGGCGCAAGCGCAGATGAGTGTTTCACCTTTAGTGATTGAAGCCCAAGCCAATCGCGGTCAAGCTCAGGCAATTATTAATGTTACCAATACCAGTAATCAACCCTTTCGGGGACGAATTTACGCGGAACCCTTTACTTATGGCGATAATGGGTTTCAAATCTTGGACTCTAGCCCCAGGGATTTAACCCCTTACCTGCAATTCTCACCTAGAGAATTAACTGTACCACCGGGAGTGCAGCGGCGCATTCGTTTAATTACTCGCTTTCCACCCAGTTTACCAGATGGGGAATATCGAGCCGTTGTTTTTACGGAAACGCTTCAGGAAACGACGGATACTGGGGGCAATTCTGTGGCTTTAACGGCACGAATAGGCACAACGGTTTATGTGCGTCAGGGAGAGTTATCAGCAACTTTGGCAGTGGAGAGTGCTAGTTGGAATTCTGAACAAGACCAAATTCAACTATTGGTACAAAATACCGGAATGGCATCAGCTAGAGCAGCGGTGAGTTGGACGTTAAAGCAGGGAGATACGGTTATAGATACAGGAAGTTTGAAACCAACGGGAATTGTGGCTGAGAGTGAGCGTCAGTTTCTATTGAATTATCCTGATGAAGGGCAATTGGCTACGGGTCAATATCAGCTTACGGGTGAGTTGATCTGGGCTGAAGATGATGAGCGACGGACACAGCCGTTTATTGTCGATTTGATCATTCCTACACGGTAAATGAGGGGCGATCGCTTGGTTGAGTCGATTGGTTCTGAAGTTTTGGCTGGTGGGCAGTGCCTACGGTATATCTTGTGGTGTCGAGAGGTTGATCGTTTTTAACGCAGAGGGTCGCAGAGGTTGGCGCAGAGGTTCGCAGAGGGTTCGTGGGGTTTGAGTCGGGGAGGCGATGGGTTTTGTTTTTGCTGTTTATTTGGGTTTGTTCGCTTTACTATAAAAAGGGGGTTATGTCAAAAATAATCTGTGTTTTTTACAAAAATATATGCATCCAAGTGTGCGGGTTTTGAGGGGTTTTGAGGCTAAGTTGGGTCGATTTTGATGCTATTTCAATGGTTTTGGGGAATGGTGTCTAGGATTGGAGGAAAATTGGATGGACTTCCCCAGATTTTTAATTCTACTAAATCGCTGGATTGACGTAAATCCGTTAGTAGTTGAGAATTATTCTCACTGTTTTTGGGGCGGTTAAGTTCTGTAAATTAACAAAAATCTGATTGAAGTTGGGTGGGGGGAAAAGTTTTCGTTATCATCAGCTGTCATGGATAGCTTACAGGAAGAATGTCGGCAATATTTGATTGGGGTGAGACTGCTAAAATGGTGGATTAGATATTAGAGGTTTTCCGGGCGCAAGACGAGGCGCCCCTACGTGATATATTCTGTTGGGTGGCAAATCCCGATCGCGCTGGGTTTGGCTGTGGGAATAGCGGCTAAAGCTTTTTCTCAAAGCAATTCCAGTCTTGATCCGCATTTAATCGGTCAAACACAGAGGGAGGATTCAGTGACTCCGGTTATGGAAATTTCCGGTAACTTTATGGTGTTTCCGGTGGGGGTGAATGTGGGTGGGCGCCCGGTGATTTTTAGTGTTTTGGTGCGGGGAAAGGAAGATGGTAGTCAAGCGGTTGCGTTTGAGAAGTGGCTGATTCCTTATGATGCGGTGGTTCAGGCGTTGAAGCTGGATGTGACACCTTTACCGGATGGACAATTGGACGTGCGATCGCCTGGATTGATTACTCGCCTCAATCCCCAGGAGTTAAAGCATGATCCGGAGTTGGGGTTGGTTTTTTCGATTCAAGAGTTACAAAGGTTACTCGGTGTTCCCGCAGAATTTGATATTAATGAGTATGCGATTATCCTGAATCCCCCTTGGTTGGGACAAAAAACCGGGGGGATTGCGACAGAAACCCCAGTGCAAGGGGAATGAGTTGGGGTTTCGCTCAGAATTGAATTATAATCTATCGCGGCGTTTTCTGGGTGATGGCTATTCTGTACTGCTGAGTTATGAAACCCGCAACCTCCAGCAGCGGGATAATTTAGCCACAATTGGCTGGCGTTATCGATCTAAGGCGCGATCGCAAGATGGGAGTTATCTGTGGGAAACTCTGTTGGGCTATGGCTTGGGTTCTCAGGGTTCGGGCTGGATTGCTCAGCTACAGACTACGATTATACCGGGTTTGCTTTTGCGTGGGCGTTATGATGGGGTATCCTTAACCTCGAATGAAGCTAATTATAGCCTAGAACTGGTGGCGAGTTTAAATGTACAGGAGGGGGTAACTCCTGGCGATCGCCAATCAGATCGGTTTCGCGATCGCGGTGGGATATTGATTCAGCCGTTTTTTGACCGTAACAATAACCGTATTCTAGATAGTGGCGAAGATATTTACACCGAAAACCCAGAGTTATTATTAATTCTCAATAACCAACCCATTCAATCCTTTCGTCCCCAAGTCCAAGGGGATCGAATTGGGCTACGTTTACCACCGGGAACCTATCGCCTTGACTTTGATCCGTCTGGATTTCCCCTCGATTGGCAAACTGTCGATGAGGCGTATGGGGTGGAGGTGGTGGCGGGAAGTTATACATTAGTCCAAGTTCCTCTGGTGTTGTCCTATACTCTCTCTGGAGTGGTGACTGACGCCGAAGGAAATCCCGTTGCTGGGGCGAGGGTAGAAGCGATTAGGGTTGATGGCGAACAACGACGATTTTCCGTCACTAATGGGGCGGGTGTCTATTATCTCGAACAGTTACCCCAGGGAACTTTTACCCTACAAATCAATCAGGAACCCGCCCAACCGGAGACAATCACCCTGGATGAGGATTCAGAACCCTTTCAGGAATTAAACCTGCGATCGCCTTAACCCACTCTGGGAACTTGAAACTGGGAACTAAAGTTTCACCAATCATTTAGATATGCTCTATAATATAAAGCTTCGTAAAAAAATCAGCTTTTAATTTATAGCATAGTTTGACAATTTCAACTCATTTTAGCGAGATTTTTTTCTACCCCACTGACACTTGGCATTTATTTCTTTATACTAGAGAAAGCGGCGGCAAAATAATGCATAAATTTAGTGACCCTGCGACCTCACCAAACCGAGACCAAGGTCAGCTTTGGTTTATAGGTTATCATTCACAAATTGACAATGGATAATGAACAATGGATAATGACCTCTCCTTAAAAGAAGAGGATTGAAATTAAGGAAAATCTTTTTTAATTTCTTCGTAAATGAAGATGTCTTAGACCCAATTAATAATTGTCAATTATCAATTATTAATTATCCATTGATAAAAACCTCTTCTGATGTCGATCAACTACCCCCGACAGGATAACGTTTGATCGATTTAATCCATTAAACCAGTCCAGTGCATTTCTACCTCAAGATCAGGGAACGCTCATGTCTACACCGATTCAGTTCAGCCGTTGGTTAGCGATAGTATTGATCATCCCGTTGGCATTTCTGAAGCATGAACCGCTACAAGCTGAGTCCATAAAAGCGGCTGACGATGGGACAGGTACAAGTATTAATTTAGACGGTAACCAATTTAATATTACAGGCGGAACTCTTTCCGGAGATGGCGCGAATCTGTTCCACAGTTTCCAGCAATTTGGACTCAATGCTAATCAAATTGCTAACTTTTTATCCAATCCGCAAATTCGTAATATTTTGGGTAGAGTTTCGGGGAATGAAGCGTCGATTATTCATGGGTTAATTCAGGTCAGTGGGGGAAACTCTAATCTATTTTTGATGAACCCATCGGGCTTTATTTTTGGGTCTAATGCCAGTCTGAATGTGCCAGGAAGTTTTACTGCGACGACGGCAAATGGGATTGGGTTTGAGAATGGTTGGTTTAATTCCAGTGGTGAGACAAACTACCAATCGTTAGTCGGTTCCCCAAATCGTTTTGCGTTTACGATGAATCAGCCCGGAAGCATTATTAATGCGGGTGAATTAGCTGTAAGTGAGGGAGAAAATTTAACCCTGCTGGCGGGTCAAGTGATCAACACGGGAACCCTTTCTTCTCCTGGAGGGACGATTACAATTACGGCGGTTCCTGGAGAAAAAGTAGTCCGGATTTCTCAAGCTGGGATGTTACTTTCGTTAGAATTTGAAGCCGCGACAGTGGGAGATTCTCTACCAACAGCAGACGGAATTTCACCCTTACAATTAGCTGAGTTACTCACCGGACATCAGGAAGAAGAGAGTACAGGCGTTACTGTTGACTCAGAAAATAGGGTGCGACTCATAGGTTCAGATGTCGAGATTCCCACCCTATCAGGAACAACAATTCTGTCGGGCGTAATTGATACGTCTAGTGAGCAAGTGGGGGGTAATGTCTACCTAGTCGGCGAACAAGTAGGATTAATGAATGCCACTATTAATGCCTCTGGTGGTGATAAAGGTGGCACTATTTTGATTGGCGGCGGGTTTCAAGGACAAGGTGCGATACCGAATGCTTTACGGACATTTGTGAGTCAGGATTCCGTTATTTATGCCGATGGAATAAATACAGGAAATGCTGGACAGGTTGTGGCTTGGGCAGATAAAATTAACCGTTTTTATGGCAGTGTGAGTGCCAAAGGGGGCGACATTTCCGGTGATGGTGGCTTGGTGGAGATATCGGCGAAGGATAGTTTAATTTTCCGAGGATTGGTTGATGTTGGAGTAACATCTGGGAATTCAGGAACTATTTTATTTGATCCGAAGAATATCACGATTAGTGAGGGAGAAACGGAGAGTTTCAATCTCAATAATGAATTTGGCGAGAATCCAGGCAACTCGGTTACCTTTGATACGGATCAGCTCAATGAGCTCATGGGAAATGTTGTTCTACAAGCGAATAATGATATTACGATTAATCAGAGTATCAATGTGTTTAACATTAGCACGTTAACGCTGCAAGCGGGCAGAAGTATCACCATTAATAATGTGATCATTACCTTAAACGGCGGCAACTTGAGCGCCACAATTAATGATGAAAATGCTGTAGGAACCCAGCGAGATTCAGGAGTTGCCCAATTTGTGATGAATTCAGAGTCGCAAATTTTGACGGATGGGGGTAATATTTCCATAAAACCGGGAAGCTTTGGCGGTGAAGTTATAGGAACAGTACAGCTTAATGGTGGAACTCTTAATTCTGGGACAGGTACGATTGATATTACCGGCAGAGGAAGTCTTGACGGTGCAACAAAAACGGGGATTTTTCTGAGTAATGGTGCGGTTGTGAAATCAACAGGAGAAGGCGCTATTATCCTAGAGGGAACAGGTGGCGCTGGAACAAATGCGACTCGCGGTATCGAGATACAAAATCCTGGAACAAGGGTAAGTTCCGAGGATGGGGATATTTTAATTAACGGCATTGGTGGAGACTCAACCGGAAACGATAACTTTGGTATTTTTATGTTGGGTGGTGTGGTTGAATCCACAGGTACAGGCAATATTAATCTCCAAGGAACAGCGGGAACGGGAACAGATGGGAATCGGGGTATTCAGATTCAAAATGAAGGAACCGTAAGTTCAAACAATGGTGATATTGTCCTAAGTGGTGCAGCCGGAAATGCCACGGGAAATAATAACTTTGGTATTTTTATGCTGAGTGGCAGTGTAGTTGAATCCACAGGTTCAGGAATGATTACCGTGGAAGGTACAGGGGGAACAGAGGCTTCCAGTCGCGGAATTCAGATTCAGGATTCGGGGACAAAGGTAAGTTCTAATACGGGTAATATTCTTCTTAACAGTACGGGTCAAGATACAACAGCATCAGATAATATTGGTATTTCTCTGCTGGGAAGTGGTACGGTTGAATCCCAGGGTACTGGTAATATTACCTTAACCAGCGAAGGGAGCATTGATACCCGTGGTGGAATCTTGGATAGTGGTTCATCCACAACGGGTGGAACAATTACGCTAACGGCGCAAAATGGGGCGATTACGACGGGTGATATTAATACATCTGGCGATATAAATGGTGGGGATGTTGTCATCGAAGCCAACCGGGAAATTACCACTGGGAAACTTAACACAACTGGTGGTTCTGGAGGAGGAGGTAATGTTAGCCTTAATGCCCCTAATGATATTCAAGTTAGCTGGATTAAGACAGAAGGGGGTACAACAGGCGGTGCAGTTGATGTTAACACCGACAGCTTTTTCCGCGCCACCGATATCTTTACCGCCGTTAATGGAATACCTGCGAGTATCTCCACAATTGGGGGGAGTGAAGGGGGCAATATTACGATTAGCCATGGCGGAGAGAATGAAACACCTTTTGAAATCGGTGATGCGACGACGAATGGCATAGCCGCCGCCCTTACCACGGGTAGTGCGACAATTTCTCCGGTGGAATCATTCCCCTCAACTCAAACAACAGGAAATATTCAGATTATTAGTGCAGGTTCTCCACAGACGCCTGTACCGCCACAGACACCTGTTCCTCCACAGATAAACCCAATTCTTTCCCCGGATGAGATTTACAATCTTTATGAGGGGATTGATTCAGACAATCTTATCGAGTCTTTGCCCTTTATCGAAACCACAGAAAATGTGACTCAAGGGCTGCCAATTATAAACGCCTCAACCGCACTTTTGACCCTACAGAATGCATCGGAGGCGACGAATCGCTATATTGAATCTTTAGAACAAGCCCGACTGAAAGAATTTGCGGATTACTTTGGGCAGGATTTCTCTCAATATTCGATTTCCTTAACCAGTATTGAACAGAAGTTGGCAGAAATTGAACGGCAAACCGGGAATCGTTCTGCCGTAATTTATGCGGTAACCCAACCGGATAGCGTGAAATTAGTCCTCTTTACCGCCGCCGCCGAACCTGTCACTAAAGTTATCCCGGTTAATCGCGACCAACTTTTACAAACTACGAACGAACTACGAGTACAACTTACAGATGCATTTCGCCGCCGGGGGAATGGTTATTTGCAACCCGCGCAACAACTTTATCAGTGGTTAATTGCACCGATTGCATCGGAACTGGAAGCGGCTGAAATTGATACGTTACTCTTTTCCATGGATGCGGGATTGCGGACGATACCTATGCCAGTCTTGCATGATGGTGAACAGTTTTTGATTGAAAACTACAGCCTCAGCATGATTCCCACATTCAGCCTGATGAATAGTAATTATCAGCCGATGACAAATCCGCAAATTTTGGCGATGGGGGCATCAGAATTTACGGAACTTAATCCGTTACCAGCGGTTCCGGTAGAGTTATCAACGATTGCCCAGGAAGTGGGTGGTCAAGTCTTTCTTAATCAGGAGTTTACATTAGAAAATTTAATTCAAGAACGCCAGCGTTATCCTTACGAAATTATTCACTTAGGAACTCATGCCGATTTTAAATCTGGGGGACCGAGTAATTCCTATGTGCAGTTGTGGAATGAAAAGCTAACCTTAGCCCAAATGCAACAGATGAATTGGGATAATCCGCCTGTGGAGTTATTGGTATTATCAGCTTGTCGCACGGCGGTGGGAGATAACCAAGCGGAGTTAGGCTTTGCCGGATTAGCTGTGGCGTCGGGTGTGAAGAGTGCCTTGGGTAGTGTATGGCAGGTGAGTGACCAAGGTACATTAGCCTTAATGACTGAATTTTATAACCAACTGGGTCAGACTCAAATTAAGGCAGAGGCGCTACGAGAAGCCCAGTTATCAATGTTGCGGGGAAATGTGGTGATTGAAGGGGGACAATTGCGCGGGAGTGGGACAGGGGGTGGGGTATTATTACCGCCACAATTGGCTGAGTTGGGACAAGTTGATTTATCCCATCCTTATTATTGGTCGGGATTTATGATGATTGGTAGTCCGTGGTAAGTCATTTGTCAGGCTATCGGTCTAAGGCGGGACATTTTGGTGAGGAAAGGGAACAGGGAACAGTCATTCTAAGAACTCCCTTTTGATAAGGCGATTAAAATCGCAACTACACAAACTTTCGTCCGCCTGCGCGGACTTTTGCGGACTGGTTAATAATGGCGGTGACTAACCTGGATGGGGGATTATGTGCCTTTGTTTCAGGGGTTTAGGGTTGGTTTTTGGGATTAAAGCAAGGCTTTAATTTTCTGCCACAATTTTACCAGATTTTGATGCCATTTTTGCCAACGCCTACGATTAGTCGCCAGGTTTTGTAGCATCCACAGTTCATCATCATCCGGCTGCAAGTTTAACGCCTGATTGTAAGCGGTAACGGCTTCCTGATAGCGTTGTAATTCTTGAAGGGCATTTCCACGTTCTGTCCAGTAGTTATAATCTTGTTTGAGTTGCAAGGCTTGATCATAACTGTCAATCGCTTCTTCATAGCGCCTTAACCTAAATAAAGTCTTACCGCGCAAATACCAAGTATAATAATTTTGGGGGTGAATCCGCAATGAGTTATGATAACACTCAATCATCGATTCGTAGTCTTTTAGATTTAAAAGTACAACCGCTTTGGTGTTCCAGGCTAACTCATAATCTAGATTACTCTCCAAAGCGCGATCGCAACTCTCAAGCGCCTCCTGATAACGTTCTAGGTGATTTAAGATCATCGCCCGATTATGCCAAGCTTTAGCCGAATTTGGATTTACTTTGATCCCTTGATCGAAGGATACCAGCGCCTCTTGATAACGATGTAACTGATACAACAGAGAACCGCGACTACAGCAGGTTTCCTCATCATCTGGTTGAATTGCCAAGGCGTTATCGTAGGATGCAATTGCTTCCTGCTGGCGATTTAATTTCCGTAATGTGTTCCCCCGATCAATCCAGGCTTTCCTATAGTTGGGGTTAATCGCTAAGGCGTGATTGTAGGAGTCAATCGCTTTTTCATACCGCTTGAACTTCCGCAACGCTATTGCCCGGTTGTACCATACTTTGACATCATTTGGGTTTAAGGTTAAGGCTTTATCGTAGGACGCGATCGCTTGGTCATAGTATTTTAAGTTTTGTAGTGTAATCCCCCGATAGTTCCATATTTTTGGATGATCAGGATTAAACTGTAACGCTTTATCGAAACTCGCTAAAGCTTCTTCCTCACGTTCTAAATGGTGTAACGCTACCCCCTGATGATACCAAGCTGAGGTGCAATCGGTCTTAAGTGTGATTGCTTCATCGTAATAAACAAGCGCACCTTCATAATCTCCTTTTTCGGCTAAAGCATCTGCCTTTTCTACCTTTAAATCAGCCTTATCCTTAGCGGTATCAGGGTAGGATAAGGGACTGGAAATTGTTAAAGTTGGGTGTGAATGTTGTTGAGATTTAGGGAGGGAATCCCACTCAGAACTCATTTCGTTCATTAACATGGGCAGACTCAGTAAGGCGTGCTCAAGATTCCAGCTTAATTTTAGCTGCCAAGCCTTTAAGCTGGAATCTTCCTAAATAAATAAATTCGGCTTCTGCAAATCCTCTGAAAACGTTATTGTAGTGAACGTAAGGTTAGAAAAAAAGATATGGCGGTTCAGTTGCGGCGACCTATTTTAGTGGGCGGTATTGCTTTATCCTTTGGATTATGGCTGCTCCCGACTGTGCATCAGTCAGTGGCGGAGTGGGGAGAAGTTGGAGTCTTGGGCGCGATCGCACTCGGTACTGGGGTATGGTTGTTTAACAAGGGAAGCTCTCGTCTGGTGGAGTTTTCACCCCCTTGCTCACCTCTAGATCGAGGGACTGTAGAGAGGGCGATTCAAGAGGCTGAATCCGCGATCGCTCGCCTCGAAACAGAAGTCGAGAACCCCTATATTAGCACATCGTTACGACAGCAGGTTTGCCAATTAACCGCCCAATTGGAGCGACAAAACCTGGAACTGCTGATCACCGGGGGTAAAGGCGTGGGAAAATCTCGCTTGGTGCAAGTGTTAGAATCAAAGGGGTTATCGGAGCAATTCCCCACGGTAAGCCTACAAGAAACCACCGCCTTATATGCAGGCGATCGCACTCAGGATCTGATCCCAAACTTAGATTTAATCCTCTTTGTGATCACCAGTGACTTGACAGATTCAGAGTTTCAGCTTTTACACCATCTCAAAAGCCTCAATCAGCGAATTCTCCTAATCTTTAATAAACAAGACCAATATTTACCCCCAGAACGAGTGATAGTGTTGCAACAATTGCGACAACGACTCGTCCAACTCTTACCCCCAGAGGATATCGTTGCGATCGCGGCTTCCCCCACTCCGGTAAAAGTACGCCAGCATCAATCGGATGGCTCAGTTAAAGAATGGCTAGAGGAACAACCCGCCGATGTAACGGCTCTGACGCAACGATTAAACCTGATCTTAACTCAAGACGCCCAACAGTTGATATGGGGAACAACCCTCAGAGCGGCGGTAAGCCTAAAAGCCGAAGCCAAAACCGCCCTAAATCAAGCCAGACGCGATCGCGCTTTACCGCTGATTGAACAGTATCAGTGGATTACCGCCGCCACTGCGTTTGCTAACCCGGTTCCCGCCTTAGATTTACTCGCCACGGCGGCAATTAGTAGCCAATTAGTGATTGAATTAGCCGGCATTTATCAGCAAAAATTTTCCCTATCCCAAGCCCAATCCGCTGCCAAAACATTGAGTAGCTTAATGGTTAAACTCGGTCTTGTGGAACTCTCCACCCAAACTATTGGTAGTATTCTCAAAAGCAACGCTTTTACTTATATAGCTGGCGGTGCTGTACAAGGTGTTAGCGCGGCTTATCTCACCCGATTAGCGGGTCTTAGTTTAATCGAATATTTCCAAGAACAGGAGATTACTCAACAGACAGCAACCGATCAACCCTTAAATTTTGAACGCCTGAAAGAGAAGCTGCAAACTGTTTTCCAACAAAATCAACGGATGGGGTTTTTAGCAGGATTTGTGCAGCAAGCAGTAAGACGCTTGCACTTAAATTCTTGTTCTAAGGTGTCCGTCTAGTCATAGCAGTAGAGACGTTCCGGCGGAACGTCTAATCAATTTTAGGGGTGGGTTTTACCGATAACGTTAACGTAGAGACGTTGCATGCAACGTCTCTACAGGATTACTGTTCTGCGTCAGTCGTAGAAACGGAAGGAATAGAGCCCTCCCCATAACCCACATCAAACACAATAGCGAATTGTAAATTAGGCATCATCCGCTTCAAAATACGCAAATGACCTTCAGCATCGCCACGACGACGGAAGTTACCCACGATGACATGTTGCAAATTAGATTGCAAGCGGACAATTTTCCACGGACTTAACCTGTCTTGATAATTCATAACACTCTTTCCTATAAAACCCCTTATGTCAACGACCCATGACTAATGGCTAAACACGATAGTCAGGGTGGAGATTATGGATAGAGAACCCTGTGAGATCATGTTTCAGTCTTATATAGTGATACAGCTTTCATCAGCGCTATCGGGATAGAGTCCCTGGTACCGCGACCTTAGACGTTAAAACTGTGTCAGGGCACGTCTACAGGTTGTCCGAAAAAAGAGAGTTTAGTAGCTTTTGTTACAGTTTTCCGGACTACTAGCATCGGTTTCGTTGATGATAAACCTTCTGCCTTTTGCGATACCTCACTGAATTTTCCTGAATTTTACCCATATTTTAATGTTATCGATTTCATTTTAATCCTCAATTATTACAAATTAAGTTTTGATTTTGCCGATTAAACTAAAAACATCAAAATTGGAAACCATACAGGATGAGTTTGACTTGTTATATACTGTGGAGCGTACTGATTTAATCAATCGAGCCATCGCAGCTATTTCATCACTCGATCAACGTTATCCTAATCGAGGGTATCAGAAACTATGGCAGGGTAAAGTCCAAGGCAAAACCCAAGTCGAACTGCTTGCTGATTTGGGCTTAAAAAGTCAAGGTGCTGTCTCAAAACGTTGGCGCGAGTTATTAGAACGCCTTGCTGAGGAGTTGGGATTATTGCAAACGGCGACTCTCCAACTCGAAGTGAAAGCCACAAAGGGTCAAAACCTGCGGCGATTGCGCTCAACTCAAAGTTGGTAGTGCTAAATTATACCAAATCTGCCTTGGAAACCCCATGCAAGAGGCGATTGAAATCGCTGCTACACAAACTTGCGTCCGCCTGCGCGGACTAAATTTTCACCAATTGACAATGGATAATGAACAATGGATAATGACCTCTCCTTAAAAGAAGAGGATTGAAATTAAGGAAAATTTTTTTTAATTTCTTCGTAAACGAAGAGGTCTTAGACCCAATTAATCAATTGTCAATTATCAATTATTAATTATCCATTGATAAAGGGG